>JAYVQJ010000663.1:0-24270 GCA_043777235.1 Planctomycetia bacterium | reverse complement strand
CGCACATGCAGGCGCTCCTTGCCGAAATGACAGAGAAATTTCCATTGCTCTGTCGGGCGCAAATGCCGTGCCAAAGTTTCGCGTCGTTGCGAGGCTTTTCAGACAAATATCGATACGTTGTGTGTAAATGACAGCGGGGGTGGCCATCCTACAAGGAACAATCCATGTCGTTGACATCCTGGTTGCAATCGTTGCGGTCTGGTCGTGCCGGTTGTGCGTCTCGGCGCGGTCGTGCCGAAGCATCTCGTTCTGCCGAGGAATTGGAACCGCGAGCGTTGCTGACAGTCTCGGCTCTGCTGATCGGCAGCGAACTGAATGTCTTCACGGATGCGGCCGACTCGATCAGCATTCGAGCCAACGCGGGCGGGCAAGTCGAGATTCTTGCCAACGGCGCGGTGCTGAATACGGCTCCCGTGGTCAATGCCTCGGCCGTGACGGGAATCGTGGTTACGGGGAGCGATGCGGACAACGTCATCGACCTGAGCGGCGTGACGGCGGTGCAATTCACCGCGCTGACGGGCCTCTCGGCGAACGGCGACGACGGGCACGACTTGATCACTGGCTCGGCCGACTTTGGCGACAGACTGATCGGAGGCAACGGCCGCGACACGCTGCTTGGCCAGGGGGGCAACGACACGCTGATCGGCGGCGACGGAGCGGATGTCATCACCGGCGGACTCGGCAACGACAGTCTCAGCGGCGGCAATAACGCCGACACGATCACTGGCGACGCGGGCAACGATACGCTCGACGGCGGTGACGGAGCGGACTCGCTCAACGCCGGCGATGACAATGACAGCGTGCTCGGCGGCAACGGAGCGGACAGCATCGACGGCGGTCTCGGCAACGACACGATCAACTCCGACGGCGGCAACGACACCGTCACCGGCAACGGCGGCAACGATTCGATCCTCGGCGGAGCCAACAACGACTCGCTGCTCGGCGGCGACGGCGATGACACGATCAATGCTCAAGCCGGCAACGACACCGTCAGTGGCGAAGGGGGTAACGACAGCTTGCTTGGAGACACCGGCAACGATTCCCTGCTCGGCGGCGACGGTAACGACACCCTCAACGGCGGCGCAGGCGATGATGCGATCATCGGAAATGATGGGAACGATTTAGCATTCGGTGGTGCGGGCAATGACCAAATTTTTGGTGATGGCCCCGATGTGGCAAGTACACAAACAGGTAATGACACGCTCGTTGGCCAATCAGGTGATGATAGTTTGACTGGTGGATATCGGGCCGATTCTCTCGACGGCGGGACTGGAAACGACATCGTTCGGAGCTCGTTTGCAGACCAACTTGGTCCATCACCAGTTCCTCCGATTCCGATACAGCCCGTCGCTGTACCACAACCGCCAGCAGCGACGATCACATTGCAACCAATCGCCCCGATACCAGTCGGCGATGCGCCAAGCTCAATCACTTCGGGTGATATCGACGGTGACGGCGATATCGATGCTGTTTCGGTAAGTCGCGGCAACGCGACGCTTGCGGTACTGACAAACAACGGTTCCGGAGTTCTCACAGTTACTCAAACAATACCTGTCGTCGTAGGGGTCGCCACCGGATTGCTTACGGCAACGCTTGCGGATGTTGATGGTGATGCTGATCTCGATCTCCTCGTTGGCAACAATTCGGGCGGAGCTGGTACCGGGAACATTCGGCTTTTTACGAACAACGGAGCGGGAGTCTTTGTCAGTGCGGCGCAATTCGCGACGGATATTACTCCCAAATCCGTTGTGGCAGCCGATCTTGATGGCGATGGCGATCAAGATCTTGCCACAGCGAATTTTAACACCAACACAGGCACGGTATTGCTAAACAACGGCAGTGGAACTTATGGCTCTCGAAGTGATCTGCAAACACAGGTCAGCAGCTCAGCAAATCCAATCACGGTGAGTGCAGGCGATTTGGATGGAGATGGCGACCGAGACTTGGTCGTATCCGTTCGATTCGAGGGAATCTCGGTTTTGCTAAACAACAGGAACGCTACGTTCGCACCGTTCACGCTCTATCCGGTCTCAAGCCTCGGCGGGTTACAGGGTGCGACGCTTTCGGACGTCGATCGTGATGGTGACTTGGATGTCGTCAGTGCCAATCTCACCGGGTTTGTTTCCGTTCATCGAAACAATGGGAACGGCACATTCGCGACTGCGGTGAATTATCCTGCGCCGACAAACAGTGTTCGCGTCGCGGCGACTGACTTTAACGGTGACGCCGCACCGGACCTCTTGGTGGTGACTTCGGATGGTGCCAACGCCGCGACATTGCAAAACGACACGGTTGGCGGCTTTGGGGCTCCACTGTCGGTGACACTCGCTGGGAATCCCGCCGGAAATGCCATCGGTAACGAGAATGGAATCGCACTCGGAGACTTCGACGGCGATGGCGCGATCGACGCGGCGGTAACGAACGAACGAGCCGACAACGTCCAAGTGCTGCTCAACCGCTCGTTGCCAGCCAATGTTGTTCCGGTAGCCATCAGCGATCAGTCTCGGACGCCCTTGGAAACATCGGTAACGATCGACGTCGTCTCGAATGACACCGACAGTGACGGTGTCATCATCTACTCATCCGTCACCATCGCTGGGCAGCCATCAAACGGAACCGCAACCAGCCTCGGAAACGGACTTGTCTTGTACGCACCGAATGTCGGATTCGTCGGAGTGGACAGCTTCAGCTACACCGTTCGAGATAATCGAGGCGCATTGAGCAATATCGCAACCGTGATAATTTCGGTGTCCCCCAGCGATAACATTGGCGACATTCTCATCGGAGGTGAGGGCAACGATTCGATTTTCGGCTCTGCTGGCGGGGACACGCTCAACGGCGGTGCTGATGCTGACTCGCTCGTGGGGCTGGGTGGCAACGACTCGATCCTTGGCGGCTCCGGCAACGACACGCTCGACGGCGGTTCCGGTAACGACACGCTCAACGGGCAAAGTGGCAACGACTTGGTGAGTGGTGGAACGGGCGATGATCAATTTCTCTGGAACGGGACCGGGAACGGCAGTGACACGGTGACTGGTGCGACGGGATTTGATTCGGTCAGCGTCAACGGGATGGGGGTAAGCGACTCGCTGTCCGTGGGACAGAATGCCGAGTCGCTGCTGACGGTCACGGGGAGTGGTGGGACGCTGGTGGTGGCGTCGGACATCGTCAATGTCGTCATCAATGGGAACGGCGGCAATGACTCGATCACTGTGGGATCGGTGAACCTCGCGGCGGGAGTCGTGTTGACGGTCAATGGCGGTGACGGCAGTGACTCGCTCAGTGCGGTCGGGGCGTTGCTCGGAGCAACTCGGTTGCGGATCAATGGGGATGCGGGGAACGACTCGCTCACAGGGAGTGCGAACAACGACACGCTCGACGGCGGCGACGGAGATGACTTGCTGAACGGCGGGTTAGGGAACGACTCACAAATCGGCGGGCTCGGCAATGACGTGCTGAATGGCAACGAAGGGAACGACTCCTTGGATGGCAGCGATGGTGATGACACACTGCGAGGCAATGCCGGCAACGACGTCGTTACCGGTGGAGACGGGAACGACAGCGTACTTGGTGGCGATGGAGCCGACACGCTGGCCGGCGACGCGGGCGAAGACACGATCGGTGGCGATGCCGGCAACGATTCGCTCAGCGGCGGTTCGGGAGCTGATACGCTCAACGGCGGAGACGGAGCGGACACGCTCGATGGCGGCACGCTCGGCGATTCGCTGAGCGGCGGGGTAGGGGACGACCTGATTCGAGGCGGTGACGGCGATGACTCGCTCGATGGCGGCGACGGCAACGATTCGCTGATCGGCGGCGACGGCGACGATCAACTCGTCGGCGGCAACGGTGACGACGGGATCAATGGCGGTCACGGCAACGACACGCTCAGCGGACAAGCGGGCAAGGACACGCTGCTCGGCTCCGATGGAGCCGACGTGCTGCTCGGTGGAGCGGACACCGACACGCTGCTCGGCGGCGACGGCGACGACACGCTCAACGGACAAGGTGGCCAAGATCTGATAGCCGGCAACGAGGGAGTCGACACGCTCAACGACGCAAGCGCTGTCATCGACGAGGCATTCGTCCTTCCGGCGAGTGTGCTGTCGGCTCTGGAGGCATAGTCGTCGCTTCGAAAACGGACGTCGCCGTAGTCGTGAGACTTCGGTTGTCTGCTCTTCTCGGCGAATACGAAACTCTCACGAGTTCGTACTACGTCGAGTGATTAGTCAGCTCTTCGCGTTCGAAATTCGACGCCGGCGATGACTCGCACTGCGTCGGTACTTTGAAAGAAACCGCACTGATAGGGTTTCGCAATCCCCTTCCAAAGCGCAAACTGGCTGACGATTTGTTGGAGGAATCGGAGGTCAGCCGATGCGTTTTGTGAGTCTCTTTGTCGTGTGCCTGAGCGTCTGCCAGCTCGTGTTGGCTGACGGACCGACTGCGGACAAACCGCTGGATGCGCCGGCCATCGAGTTTTTCGAGAAACGCATCCGGCCGTTGTTGGTCGAGCGTTGCTTCGCCTGTCATGGCGAGGACCAATCTGAGAGCGACCTGCGGCTCGATTCGCGAGCGGACATGCTGGAAGGTGGCTCGCGCGGAGCGGCGATCGTTCCCGGTGAACCGGACAAGAGCTTGCTGATTCGAGCCGTCAATCACGCCGACACGCTGGCGATGCCTCCGAAAGAAAAACTGTCGCAGCGCGACATCAACGATCTGACGTCTTGGGTGAAAGCCGGCGCAGTCTGGCCGGAGGGGGACAAGCCGAAGCCAACGGCGAAGAAGCCGGTCGCGAAGCTCGACGCTAAGCCGATGCAGTTCACCGATCAGCAAAAGAACTTTTGGTCCTTTCAGCCGATGAGCCATCCGAAGCCGCCGGTCGTGAAGCTGGAACGCTGGGGGCAGTCGCCGATTGATCGGTTCATTCTGGCGGAACTCGAAGCTCGCGAGTTGCAACCGGCGGAGATCGCCGACAAGCGAACGCTCGTTCGCCGAGCAACGTTCGATCTGATCGGCATCCCACCGACGATGGACGAAGTGGCGGAATTTCTGGCCGACAACGAACCGGATGCGTTCGCTCGTGTGATTGACCGGCTGCTTGCCTCGCCGAGATACGGCGAACGCTGGGGACGGCATTGGCTCGACGTCGCACGGTACGGAGACTCGAACGGGCTCGACGAGAACCTCGCGCAGGCAAATGCGTTTCGGTATCGCGACTGGGTGATCTCGGCATTCAATCGCGATCTGCCGTTCGATGAATTCGTGCGTGAGCAAATCGCGGGCGACCTCTTGCCACCCGACGGCGATCCGAACGATCCGATCGTCGCGGCTCAACAGGCGGATCGGCTCACAGCGACGGGATTCCTCGTCATCGGTGCGAAGATGCTCGCCGAGGACGATCCGCTCAAAATGCAGATGGACATTGTCGACGAGCAGGTTGACACGATCGGTAAGGCGTTTATGGGGCTGACCCTGGGCTGTGCTCGCTGTCACGATCACAAGTTCGATCCGCTGCCGATGGCCGATTACTACTCGCTGGCCGGCATCTTCAAGAGCACCAAGTCGATGCTCAACTTCAACGTCGTCGCCAGTTGGAATGAACGACCACTCGGTTCGCCCGCCGCGTTGCAACAACTCGCCGAGCAGAAGCAACGCATCGCCGCCAAGCAAAACGAGGTCAATCAACTCGTCGCGAAGTCGAACGAGGTGCTGTTGGACGAGGCGCGTGCTCGCGTCGCCGATTATGTCCGGGCTGCCGCACGCGAGATTTATCTCGACAAGTCATCGCACTCGTTCGGGGCCGAGTTCGACAAGCGAGCCGACAAGACCGCACCGCCGCCGCAAGGTGTGCAGATCATCGAAGCCGAAAACTATCAACGCGGCAACGCACTCAAACTGAGCACCGGCTACGGTGAGGGGATCGGCGTGATCCTCAGCAACGGCAACGGCGAATGGACCGCCGAGTACGACGTGACGGTCGAGTCCGCCGGGCTGTATCAAATCGAAACCCGATACGCTGCTGCGGGAGCACGCCCGACACAACTGTCGCTCAACGGCCAAGTCATCAAGCCGGAGGCCCTCAAAGAAGTCACCGGCAGTTGGAACCCGGACACTCAACGCTGGCACATCGAAGGGAGCTACGAATTCAAAGCCGGCGTCAACGTCATTCGTCTGTATCGCCAGCCGCCACTACCGCACATCGACAAGCTCTTGGTCGCGCGAGTGAATGTTCCCATCGTGGCCGTAGGCGGCCCGCCTGCGGTCGAATCCGCAATCAATTTGCGACCCGCTTTCGTCTCCCAATGGCGACGGCTGTTTGAGAAAACGATCGACGATCCGAGCACACCATTCGCCGAATGGCGAACGCTGTTGGTGTCGCTGGATGCAGCGGATGCAACCAAACGAGTAGACGCCGCACAACAGTTGCTGCAAGCTGCCGACAAGACCGGCGCGGAACTGGCCGCTGTCCTCGTTGCTTGGAAAGACCTCAAAGCAAGCGAAGCCGGCAAGGCCGCGACCGAGTTGCCGGACGCTCGGCAAGAGACGCTGCGAAAACTGTTGTTCAACACGGCCGAGGGTTCGCCGTTCGCCGTATCAAAAAACGTTGAAGACGATTTCCCGGCCGAAGTGAAGACCGCATTGCAGTCGTATCGTGACGAGATCAAACAACTCGAAGCGACGAAGACGAAGCTCCCTGAAGCGATGGCCGTCGGCGAAGGAACCGTCGAAGATTTGCCGATTCACTTGCGCGGCAACCACACGACACTGGGCAAAGATCGTCTTCCACGCCGTTTCCCACGCATCGTGGCTGGTGATCAACAAACGCCGCTCGCAGCGGATCGCAGCGGCCGTTTGGAATTCGCGCGATGGCTCACCGATCCGTCGCATCCGCTGACCGCGCGCGTCGCGGTCAATCGCATCTGGCAAGGACACTTCGGCGAGGGCCTTGTCCGATCCCCGGACAACTTTGGTCTGCTCGGCGACAAGCCAACGCATCCCGCGCTGCTGGATTGGCTGGCGATGAAATTGATAGAGAGACAGGGAGGTGGGGAGATCGGGAGTGACGCTGCAATCAATCTCCCCATCACCCCACCACCCAATCTGCCTACCTCCTGGTCGCTCAAGCGACTGCACCGCTCGATCATGCTTTCGTCGGCGTATCAAATGCAGACGACGTTCAACGAGGTGGCGTTCCTGGCCGACCCGGACAATCGGTTGTGGTGGCGACGCAATCGCCGCCGTTTGGAAGTTGAAGCGATTCGCGACTCGCTCTTCGCGGTGAGTGGCCGCTTAGAGAACGTAATGGGAGGCACGCTGCTGCCGACGCCGAATCGAGGTTATGTCACGGGGACTGCGAATTTCTTTCCGCAGATTTACGGTTCAAATCGCCGCTCGGTGTACCTGCCGGTCGTGCGCAGCGCGTTGTACGAGCTGTATCAAGTCTTCGACTTTGCTGATCCGACGGTGCTCAACGGCAAGCGGGATTCAACGACGCTCGCCACGCAAGCGCTGTTCATGCTCAACAGTCCGTTGGTTGCCGATCAAGCGGGGGACATCGCGTCCGGGGTGCTCGCTTCGGACGGCGATGATCCGGCGCGCGTGCGGCGCGTGTTTCACGTCACGCTGCAACGCGAACCGACGTCGTCCGAAGTCGCTCAGGCCCTCGACTTCGTGCATCGCTTTGAGCAGTCCGCGAACACCAGCGGGACGACGGCGGAACGGCGTCTGGCTGCTTGGAAAGGATTCTGCCGCACGCGATTGGCATCCAGCGAATTCCTGTTCGTCGAGTAGACGAGAACACGAATCTCACGCTCTTTCCCGCATTCATCGCCGCGTTCGGCATAAGGCGGCACGCGGGCTATTTCAGAATGCTGATCAGGTTGCTGAATTGGTCGGTCCAGAGCGGGACTGGCCGACGGTCGTTGAGTGACTGCGTGACGGCGGATTGCACGGCCGGATTCGACCAGAACTCGGCGTTGCGGCTGAGCAGCATCCAATGGGCATGGTAGGTTCCGAGTTGCTCGTTGGATTTCGATTCGACGATCTCGGAGCGATAACCAATCTCTTCCGCCAATCGATTGACGGTGGCTCGCAGGTCGAAGAAGCGGTTGGAAATGTGAATGGCAATGACGCCGTCGGGCTTCAGGTGTCGCTGATAGATCTCCATCGCTTCGCGAGTCAGCAGGTGGACCGGGATTGCATCGCTGCTAAACGCATCCAAGACCAACAAGTCGAAGTTTTGTGGAGCTTCCCGTTCCAACGACAAGCGTCCGTCCCCCAGCACAACATCCACCTGAGCCGCACTGTCGCTGAGGTAGGTGAAATGGTCGCGAGCATGTTGCACGACATCCGGGTCGATTTCGTAGAACCGAAAGAAATCTCCCGCTCGGCCGTACCTGGCGAGCGTTCCGATGCCGAGTCCCACGAAGCCGCCTCGGATCGGACCGGTTCGCGGGAGATGTTGCAGCGCGATGCCGACGCCGCTCTCTTCACCGTAGTACGTGGTCGCCCAACGCCGCTTGGCGGGAGCTTGATACTGGTGTCCGTGATGCGTGCGGCCGTGAACCATCGAGCGATAATGCCGCTCCGGATCGTTGGAATTCAGGTCGACGATGCGTAGCACGCCGAAGAAGTTTCGGCTGACGGCCAATTCATTTTGTGCCCCTTCGGTCGTGTTCCACATTCGGAACAAGCCCAGCATGCAGATCGCCAGACAGGTCCAGATCCACATGACCTTGCCGTTCGCGGTCTCCACCGATTGCCGGCGGCGATGAACTCCGATGAGACAGACGCAGCAACCGATCAACCCGATCTGGAATTCGATCAAACGTTCGAAGATCACCGGAGCCAGCAGTCCGACGAACAGCCCTCCGGCCGCTCCACCGGCGGCGGTCGCGAGATAAAACGACGTCAGGTAGCGCGGAGTTGGTTTCAATCGGACAAGCTCGCCGTGGCACACCATGCAGACGAAAAACAGCGTCGCGAAATGCACGATCAGTTGAGGTAGGATCGGCCAGCTCGCCGCCTGAAACGTCATCAGAGTGGCGCACGTCACGCAGATCACCATCGCGATCGTGTAGGTGCCGCGCGGATACCACTTGTCGCTGTCAAAGACCAAGATGAACGACAGCAGATACAACGACAGCGGCAGCACCCATAGGAACGGGATCACGGCCACGTCGAGACAGACTTGATTCGTCGTCGCCAGCAACATCGTTGAAGCACAACCGCTCAAACCAAACCACAGCACTTTGTCTTGACCGGATGGCCGAACTACATCGTTCGCAACCTCGGCGGCCGAAGCCTTGTTTGATTCCAATGACGCGGAGAGGGATGCGGCTCGTGCCGCTTGGATCGCGCAGCGTGTACACAAGACGCCAAACACGAGGAACGCCGCCGACCACAATAGGCTTTGAGAATCCGTCGTCCAAATCGGCTCGAACAGGAACGGGTAACTCACCAAGCCCAGCACCGAGCCGATGTTTGACAACGCATACAGTCGATACGGCGAGTTCTCTGGCTGAGTTCGGCTGAACCAAGCTTGCATCAGCGGCCCGGTCGAGGAGAGCACGAAGTACGGCAGTCCGACGCTGACCACCAACATGCTCAGGATTCGCCAGGTGGGATCTTCATGCCCTTGCGGCTTCCATCCGGCGCTGGGTGCGATTGGTAAACAGCAGGCCGCCGCGATCAACAAACCCAAATGCACGCACGCCTGCATTTTTGGACTGAAGCGTCGAATGCTGAAATGAGCATAGGCATACCCGGCAAACAACAGCGTCTGAAAGAACAACATGCACGCCGACCAGACTCCCGGAGTCCCGCCGAACCACGGCAGGATGAATTTGCTGACCAACGGCTGAACCTGAAAAATCAAAAACGCACTGACGAAAATCGTCGCGCAAAAACAAACGCTGGCACCGCGTGACTTTGATGTCGGCATCGCTGACCCTTGGACAGAGCACTCTGGCTGATGGGAAGTGACTCGTCCGAACGATTCGGCAACGAACTCACTTCAAGCTTCCGATGAACCTAGATCACGCCCATCCCAGGCGTCGCCTTTTGGCAACATCCCCCGACGAACCGCAACACCGATTCCACGGATCGCGCCGCTCGTAACGGTTGTTTGGAGGACAGCGCTGTTCTCGATGGCGATCGAGAATGGAGATATTCTTAGCACGGCTTGGAATGAAACGTTTCGAGTGCCACGGCTCTCGACGTCGTCTTTATTCTCCGAACGGTCAGATTTGGAACATTAGCCACAGGGCGCTAGCCCCGGTTTGAACCGGACGCTAGCGCGTTCCGGCTGATGAATGTTTCGTTTCTCGCCGTGCGGAGAATAATTGTGTTCGCGGATCTTGGTTGATCAGGTTGTCGAGGAGAGTTTTGCGTGAGCGATCCGAGGAGTATCGAATCTGTGGAGGCTCGGTTTCTCGCCGCTCTGGTTGCGTCTGGATTAGAGGTCTCGTCGGTCGCAGAGATTCGCACGCGATACGAATCGTTACCGAGCGGTCTCGCGGAGTTGCTGCTCGCATGGATTCCTCGGTTGGAGGATTCGCGGCTGCAAGAATCGGTGACGTGGGCCTTGTTGGCGGCTCCGAAAGAGACACTGAATGGCTCCGTGCTCGCCGAGTTATTCGATGCGGCGGCGACGGACGAATTGACGTGCGCGATCGCGGCGGTCATCAATCAGACTCGACCGCGCAACGTCGACGAGTGGTTGATCAGAGCCGTTCGAGATCACCGATCGGGCAATGCTCGCCGACTGTTGGCGGCGGCGGTCGCGAAGATGTTGCCGGCCGAACGAGCGGTCCCGGTGCTGCTCGAAGTTTTTGAGGTCGTCCCGCTGGCGGCGGTACATCCGCTCGGCAGAATTGGGGATCGCTCCGTCCGCGATTTTCTGGCAACGAAGCAACCAACAGCGACAGGCCCGCTAAGGAGAGAACTTCGTCAAGCAATCGCAAGCATCGAGCGGCGTTTGGCGAAGAATCGTGTTTGAACAGAATTGAATTCGCTGTTCGGAATCGCAGAGATCTGTTCGTCGTGGCGAAGCGCGTTCCGTTGCCGTCGTTGATTTGTCGGTTACGCTGATACGCTGACGGCGACATTTTCCGACGACCTCTCATCGAAAGGCCCCTCCGATGAATCTCTCCACGAAGACAATTCTGTGCTTGGTTTCTTTTGGCTGCTTCAGCGCGTCCGTGTCATCGGCGTTTGCTCAGGAGTCGGCCGCTCCGCCGAAGGCGTTCATTGATGGGCAAGGGGCGGGTTGGCGTGATCTCGGCGAGAAGGACTTCATCAACGTGAACTGTGATCCCGATACGTGGACGTGGAAGGACGGACTGGCTCAATGCACGGGAACGCCGGTGGGTGTGATTCGCTCGAATAAGGAATTCACGAATCTGGAACTGGTCGCGCAGTGGCGACATTTGAAGTCGGCCGGGAACTCCGGCATCTTTCTGTGGGCGACCGAGGAAGGGATGAAGGACTTGAAGCCGAACGCTTTGCCGAAAGTTGGCATCGAGGTGCAGGTGTTGGATATCGGGTACGAGACCAACTATGAGAAATCGAAGGGGAAGCCTTCCGATTGGTTCACCAGTCATGGCGACGTGTTTCCCGTCGGCGGGTCCAAGATGAAGGCGTTCACGCCGCAGATCACTTACACGCGCGACGATGGCTCGACATACGTGGTGGGCAAGCCGGACAGCAGCCGCAGTTTTCCGACAAAGCGGATTACCAAACCGGTGGGCGAGTGGAATCACTACTACGTCCGCGCGATCAACGGCGAGGTGCGGTTGTGGGTCAACGGCGAAGAGGTTTGCGGCGGCGAGAATTGCGAGCCGCGCAAAGGATTCCTGTGCCTCGAATCGGAAGGTTCACCGGTCGAGTTCAAAGGACTGCGGATTCGCGAGCTGCCATAGTGTGGCCCGACGCGGCTCGCGTCGGTCGGCCCCGGAGCCGTATCCGCCACGATTTCAATCAGCAACGAAGTCGGACTTCAGCAAACGGAAGGCGTGTCGCGCTCGGCTTTGGAACGTGGTGACATCCTGAGGCCAGCCGCGCGGCTTGATCTTTACTTGGAAGTACGTCCGCTCGCTCGCCCCTTGGCGTTTCGGAACGAGCACATCTTTCGGCGGCGTTCCGAAAGTGATGTCGAGTTCGATCGGTTGTTGCTTGTCGTCCTTACCCCAGAACGGCAGGAACAGCGTCGCGCCAATGCGGACGACGACGTGACCGTGAGACGTCTTGACCAGCCGGGCTTTCTGATCGCGGACGAAGCTGCCCATCTTGAGCACGATCATGTCCGAAGTGACGCACGCCAGGAACGCGCCTTCAAATTCGTAGGTCGGCACATGTTCGATTTGCGGAGTCTCTAACTTGCCGCTGAGAGACTCGCGTTTGGTGAGTGCGGTCGTTCGGTTACGGCCATTTTCTTTGGATGTGAACAGCGCTTTGTCGGCTCGGCCAAAGACGTCGTTCATGGTGTCCCCAGGCTCCACCTGAGTGACTCCGAACGACACCGTGACTTTGAGCTCTGGAATATCGCAGAGTGGTGAACTGCTGACTGCCAACCGCAGCCGCTCGGCCTTGACGACCGCTTGTTTGAGGTTCGTCGAGGGACACACGATGACGAACTCTTCGCCACCATAACGGCCGATGGTCTCGGAAGAGTACATCTCGCTTTGCAGCAGCTTGGCCAGCCCGATCAGCACTTGGTCGCCGGTTCGGTGCAGGTAGGTGTCGTTGATGCTTTTGAAACGATCCACGTCGAGAAAGATCAGCGACATCGGCTCGGAGCCGGAGTCTTGATGGAAGTCAGCCAACATGGACTCCAGCGTGCGCTCAAGTTCTCCGCGGTTGTTGACTCCGGTCAGTGAGTCGCGTGTCGCTTGTTTGCGGAGATCTTTGTCCTCGCGGCGGCGGCGGCGGTCTTGTGACAAATCCCGGAAGATCTCAGCGACCCCTTGTAGGCTTCCATCGTGGTCGATCATCGGCACCGTCATGATCTCGACGTTGAGCCAATGGCCATCGACGTGCTGCACTTGAAGCTGAGACGTCCGGGCCTGTCCGCTTTGAATGACTTCGCTCATCGGACACGACGCCTCGGCGAGCGGCCGTCCGTGTTTGTCCGCAAACGCGATTTGGCGGCTGGTCCAATTTTGGTCGAGCATTTTCGCGGCATCTCGTCCCAGCAAGCGTTCCATGCCAATGTTCCAAATGCGCAACCGCAGGTCGGAATCGACCAGATAAAAGCCGTCGTAGGTGCTTTCGAGTCCATACAGGTAGGAGAAGATGTTGCAAAACGAGCTGGCTTGCATCTCTTCGGCTAACTGAAAAAAGCCCGCGCCTTGTAGTTTCGCAGGCTCTTGCATGTCGTTGATGGTCGGTGAACCGTCGGCCTGCAACCAGCGATTCATCAGGTTGACCAAGTTGCCGTCGAAGCGCGTCCCGGCCGAGCCTCCCAGGATCGAAAGAATCTCTTCGTGCGTCTTTGCCGCACGGTAGGACTGCTTGTGCGACAGCGAATCGTACGCATCGGCGATCGCCAGTATTCGCGAGCCAAGATGCAACTCGGTGGCATTGCACAGACCGAGGTCGTAGTTGGGATTCGACTGCGAGATGATGTCCATGACTTCTTGCTGCACGCGACACGCCTGCAGGACGTCGATGCCGACGTTGTGATGCAACGCGAACAATTCTTCCTCGGCGGGATTCAGCGAACCCGGCTTGAAGAGCACATGATCCGGGACACCGATCTTCCCGATGTCGTGCAGCAGCGCCGCAATTTCGAGCCTTCGCAGAGCGATGCCATCCCAGCCAAGAAATCGCGCCAACCCCGTTGCGAACATCGCCGTGCGCCGCACATGATGGATCGTGTTGACATCGCGCAGCCGCAGCGCCGCCAGCAAACTCCGCAAAACCGGCCGAGTGATCACGCCGTCCAAAGCATCCGCCTGAGGATCGGTGGTCGTCGCTAAGCCGCCATTGCGAGACAGCCGCAGCAAATCCAGCAACAACCGCGTCGATGCCGTCGGAGCATGCGACCCCGAACCGCTTCTGCCAATATCAGCGAGCGAAATGTCGAGCGTTGCCACATCGTCAATATCAGTCCGCACGTAGACCCCCTCCGGCTTAACTTCTGGCTGCCGAAACTTAGGTCACGAATTCGGACAGTCAACCGCGACCTCGTGAAGGCACGCAAAGCGACCAACCAGAGCATCGCTCTGGACCTTTGAGTGACAGCCGCTTGGGCCAGCGGACAAGCGTCAGTCCAAGCTCCAATCAACGAGCGGAAACGAATCTAACCGGATGAGGCTGTAATTTTTCCACCCTCGCCTTGCGTCGGAGGTTCAACGGTATTTGCGCGACTCGAATTCGTCCGAGGCACCGAGTTCGATGCCAAAACCCCAGTCGAACTCCAACTGAAAGCGACTGGCACATCGCCGATCAAGCAAGCCCAATTCATCCGCAACAACGCCCCGCTCCGCACCGAGACCCCCGGCCAAGAGCAAGTCACCTTCACCGACAAGCTGCCGCAACCCGGTCTCAACTGGTACTACGCCCGCGTCCTGCAAGAAGACGGCGAAGTCGCGTGGTCGAGTCCGGTGTGGGTTGTGGCTGGGGAATAGTCGCCGTTATCTATCGAGGTCTATGGCAACATCGCAGTTTTCTTCGGGAGGCATCGAGTGCTGATTCTTGGCGACCGCAAGTTCATTGAAGCGTCATTCAACTCGGAGGACGAGTTGGAACAAGTCGTGATTGAAAACTCTGAGTTTCTTTTCGGCCCATCTTCGATCTATTTCCCAAAGACGCTGATCCGAACCAAAGATGGATTCGGAACAATCCCTGATGGTTTCGTCGTCGATCTGGCTGCGCGGAGATGGTTCATCGTTGAAGCGGAGTTGGCTAAGCACAGCGTTTGGAGTCACATCGCGCCACAAGTGGCAAAACAGATCATTGCGGCGATGAATCCAGCTACTCGGCAACTTCTGATTGACTTGATCGTCGAAAAAGTTCGAGAAGACCAAGAGCTTCTCGACAAGTTCGCTGACGAGGAAATCGCGATCATCGACATTCGCGGTGTCCTCGGGGAAATCTTGGAAAGAGATCCAATTGTCGGGATGCCGATTGATGCGATCTCAAATGACCTTCGCGAATGGGCGTCAACGCTCAAGGTCAACGTTAAGCTTTGGATCGTTCGCAAACACATTGAGTTTGGTCGTTCCGAACAAGTGCTCTACGAGATACCAGAAGAGTTTCGACCGGCGCTAGACACGGAACAGCCGCCGTCTTCTGAAACGCAGGTGGCGCGATACGACGTCACGCTGTCAGACTTGCTGCAAGCGGGCCTTCTCAGAGCCGGTGATAAATTGCTGATGCCTTGGAAGCCACGCACAGGTGCTAAACAAGTCTTCGAGAGTCTTGTTCGACCTACTGGCGAGGTTGAAGTTCTTGGAAAGGTGTTTTCCAGCCCGAGTTACGCGGCTGTATTCGCACTCCAATCCGGGGGAAGTACCCGTGCCACCTCAAACGGTTGGGTCAAATGGAAGACGGAGAACGGCACTTTGCTCTCGACACTTCGGGAGAAGTATCTGCAATCGGTCAAACCCGAAGAGTGAAAAATGGGCTACGAAGGAACGGCCAAGCAAGCTCGCATAGAGATAGAGATGGTCTTCGCAATTCGCAGCGGATGTGATAAACGAACCGCGATCACCAACGTCGCGAGGAGGTTTTGAAATGATCGCCGTTGCAGAAGCACCGAGCCGCGAAGCCTCGGCGGAGAGTCGGTTTGAACGGCTCAAGGACGAGTGGAAGCAGCAATCGCAGTACCTCTCGAACACAACTCAGATGGCGATGCTGCGGCCGTATCAGCAGATCATTGGCTTAGGGCCGTCGGTGTTGCCGTTGCTGCTGCGAGAGTTGGCTCGTGAACCGGACCATTGGTTTTGGGCGCTGGAAGCGATCACCGGCCAGAACCCCGTTCCCACCCAAACCGTGGGTAATGTCGCCGCGATGGTGGAGGCTTGGTTGGCTTGGGGACGTCGTGAAGGTCTGCTGACATGACACCGGATCTGTTTCCTCGGTTGTTCAACAACTTTCGCCTGACCAGCCCGAAGACGCCGAACTACAACTGCATCGCGTGGTCGGCGGAAGACACTCAGAATTGGTGGCAGCCGGGAGGCTTCTGGCCGATCCCAACGTCTCCGCATGACTGCGGCATCGGCAATCTGGAACAGGCGCTCGTCTCGATTGGCTATGAACCCTGCAAGGATGGTTCGCTGGAATCAGGCTTTCAGAAGATCGCGCTCTATGGCAGTTCGTTGATCTTCACTCACGCTGCTCGGCAGTTGCCTGACGGGAAATGGACCAGCAAGCTTGGCAAATCCGAAGACATCGAACACGACACGCCTGACGACGTCGCTGGTGGCCTGTATGGCGAAGTGGTGGGTTTCATGCGACGGCCGATCAGAACAGTGGAAACTCAAGCCTGAGTTGAAACAGCGACGATGGCAGGCAGGAGCCTGCCCTACTCAACTCCATCGTGTGCCCGCTTCGCGACAATCGCTCCGAACTCGTTTTGACACGATTGGGAGTCGTGGCTATGGTCCCGCACCTTTTTGCCGGATGGGGTTGGTCACGAAGGATCGTGAGCCTTGCCGCAGTACCGGTAGCGATCGCCAGACAGGGAAGGCAGGCATCGTGGTTGGCAACTCGCCGAGCATTTTGGTGGTGGATGGTCTGTCGGAGACGACGGCCGTCCTGAAAGCGGTCTTCGAGCCGCGCGGGCACGCGGTCAATCGCGTTCGTCAGTCGGAGTTGCCCAACGGTTCCACGTCGCGACCGCGAGTGCTCGTGTGGCACGCGAATGACGCGGAAGACTCACAGGCGGCGATTCGCTTTGATGGTGTCCCGAGAATCGTGATCGGTCGCAGTGCGATACCGAGCGGTGACTCGCGCCGATTCTCTCAGCCTTTCGAGTACGACGAGTTACTGCAAGCGATCGAGTCGCTGTTGGCCGCCGAAGCTGCGGCCTGATGTTCCGGCAACCTGTCGCGGGCGGGCGGCGTTGATATCATGGCAGCGTTGAGTTCGTTCTGAACTTGGACGGCAATGTTTGGTTCGTCCGCACATCGCCATCACGTCCCCGTTGCCAGGGAGCCGATTCGTGCCGAAGGCTACGTTGCTGGTCGTCCAGGGAGCCGATCAAGGGCTGCGCTTCGAGTTGGATGGCGGCGAGGTCACGCTGGGCCGAGACGCGCTCAATCCGCTTCGGCTGCGGGATGAAGAGGTTTCTCGTCGGCATGCCACGATCGCCTACGACACGACGGATGGCGGATTCGTGCTCACCGACCTTCGCAGTTCAAACGGCACGTTCGTGAACGGCGAGGTCATTCAGACACGCAAACTGGTCAGCGGCGATCAGATAGCCGTCGGTCGCACCGCCTTTTTGTTTCAAGAGGCCGCAGTTGTTCGACCGGTGCCGGCGGCGAATCACCTGGAAGTGTTCGTCGGCGACGATGCTCGTGACCGGTCCAGCATCATCAGCGAAGTGAGCCAGGAGGTCGGACAGCAACTGCTGCGTGATGCGACGTCGATCATCCGATCCAGTTCGACGACGCAGACGCTCGCCAACTTGCAGGTGCTGTATCGGATCACGGAGGAAGCGGTCACGCCGACTCTATCGCTCGACCAATTGCTACATCGCATTTTGGAACTGACGATCGAGGTTGTCGGTGCCGATCGCGGTTGCGTGTTCGTCAATGATCCGCGCACCAGCCAATTGCTTCCTCAGGCGTTCAGCCATCGCCGCGGGTTTGCTCCGGGCAGTCCGATGCCGGTCTCGCGCAGCATCGTCGATTACGTCCGGAACAAGGGTCAGGGGGTTCGCACGTCGGACGCACCGCATGATCAACGCTTTAGTCAGCAGAGCATTGTGCAAGCCGGCATCCGCGAGGCAATGTGCGTCCCGATGCAAGGCCGCTACGAATTGATGGGAGTGCTGTACTTCGACACGACGACCCCCAGCGATCAGCTTCCGCGACTCGGCCCGGAAGGCTATCGCTTCACCGAAGAGAAGCTGCATTTGCTCGCCGCGATTGGCCGGCAGACCGCGCTGGCAGTCGAGGACCATCGCTTCCAAGACGCCTTTCTCAAGGCCGAGCGACTCGCCGCCGTCGGCCAGACGATCGCGATCCTGTCGCACCACATCAAGAACATCCTCCAAGGCGTCCGTGGCGGCAGCTATCTGATCGACATGGGCTTGAAGCAGCACGATGAAGACCTCATCGGCCGCGGCTGGAAGATCGTCGAGAAGAACCAGGACCGCATCTACCACCTCGTCATGGACATGCTGACTTACAGCGCCGAGCGGAAGCCAGCCTTGCAGACCGCCAACCTCAACGACGTTGTGCGTGACGTCTGCGAGTTGATGGAAACGCGCGCAGCCGAGTGCCAAGTCGAATTGAATTGCACGCTGTCCGATCAAGTCCCCGAAAGTGCGTTCGATCCTGAAGGGATCCACCGCGCCGTCTTGAACATCGTCACGAACGCGATCGACGCCGTTGAAGGAACTTCCGGTGGCCGAGTCACTGTCGAGACCGGCTACGACTCGGCGACGAACGAACTGTCTGTCTTGGTCCGCGACAATGGACCCGGCATTCCGGCCGCGCAACAAGCGATGTTGTTCAACATCTTTGAATCGACGAAGGGATCACGCGGCACCGGACTCGGACTGGCTGTCTCGCAGAAAATTCTTCGAGAGCACGGCGGCGACATTCTCGTCGAGAGTCGCGAAGGGGAAGGGGCCACGTTCCGGCTTTCACTCGCTCGGCTGGATGACGACGCCGGTCCCGGTAGCTCGCCCACACTCGGTTGAGGAGTTTTCACGACATCGCCTCTCGCGATGTTCGCCGTGTGCCGGTTTTGCGACTGGAGAACTTTGACTTCGGAGCTTGGCTGGTCATCATGCCTCTTGCACCGAAATGACTTCCTCTGAGACCTTCGGAAACGCCCACATGTCTGACCGCTGGATCGCCGACCGGATGCATCTGATTGATGCCTCTGGAATCCGCAAAGTTTTTGACCTCGCTGCGAAGATGAAGGATCCGATTAACCTCAGCATCGGACAGCCGCACTTTGATACGCCCGAGCCGATCAAAGAGAGCCTGTTTGAGGCGGTTCGCGCGGGGAAGAATGCCTACAGCCAGACTCAGGGGATTGCTCCGCTGATTCAAAAGTTGCAAGCGCAAGTCGATGCCGAGTTCCAGCACTCCGATCGCAAAGTCTTCGTCACCAGCGGAACGAGCGGCGGCTTGATGCTGGCCTTGCTGGCGTTGGTCAATCCCGGTGACGAGGTGATCGTCTTCGATCCGTACTTCGTCATGTACAAGCACCTGACGACCGTGGCCGGAGGCAAGGTCGTGCCGATCAACACGTACCCGGACTTTCGGCTCGACATTGCCAAGGTTCGAGCCGCCATCACGCCACGCACGAAAGTCATCCTGTGCAACAGCCCCGGTAATCCGACCGGCTACGTCGCGACAGAATCGGAACTTCGCGAACTCGCCGAATTGGCAGCGGAGAAGGACATCGCTCTGATCAGCGACGAGATTTATCGAGCCTTCTGTTACGACGCTCCGTTCGTCAGCCCGGCTCAATTCAATCCCGCGACCATCGTCATCGACGGCTTCAGCAAATCGCATTCAATGACCGGCTGGCGACTCGGTTGGATGCACGGTCCCGAAAAGCTCATGCAGCAGATGACCAAGCTGCAACAGTTCTCGTTCGTTTGCGCTCCGCACCCCGTGCAGTGGGCCAGCCTGTCCGCGCTGGATGTCGATATCTCCGGCTCGGTGGCGGACTATCGCGGCAAGCGAGATTTTCTGCTGAAGGAACTGAGTCCGTATTACGAAATCGCTCCGGCCGGTGGCGCGTTTTACCTCTTTGTGAAGGCTCCTTGGGGCACGGGGACGGAATTCGTCACCGAGGCAATCCGTCACGATTTGCTGATGATTCCAGGCAATGTGTTCAGCTCCCAAGACACCCACTTTCGGATTTCGTATGCTGCCGACCAACGGACTTTGGAACGCGGAGCGAAGGTGCTGATTTCGCTGGCGCAGAAGTCGAAGGAGACCGAGCGATGAAGTCGTCGACTCTCGAAGTTTGGCGTGAATCACTGCGGCACGAGTTTCAAGCCGAGGATGCCAGCTTTCTGGCGATCGCTCAAGAAGAACGGCGGTGGGACAAGGAAGCGTTCCGTGAATTGGTCGAAGCCATGCGAGATTGTTGTGTCCGCTGCTCCGAGGACGAACGGCTTGATCGCTGGATGGCTCACGGTTTTTTCTACGTCCCCGCGTTTGTTCGAGCGTGGACTCAGCAGCCTGACTTTGACCGCCCCGATGACCGCTACTGGCAGCGCGCAATCAACCTGTTGGAAGTGCTCAGCCACTGGTTCTTCTGGGGCGAGCCGCCCACACAAGAAGGCGATGTCGATGTCCTGACTCTGGAATAGCCAAGTGGGAGATCGACCACCAATACAGAGCGGTCGCAATTCGGATGTCGCTGTGATTGGTTGCTAAAGTCGTGGGACTTCGGTTCGGAACTCTCACGAGTTCCGCTACAGTTCGTTCGTGACCGTTATTGGACACCTTCGCTGCGAACATCACTCGGCCGAGTGGCGAAATAGGCAGACGCACAGGACTTAAAATCCTGGGTTCCGAAAGGGGCGTGCGGGTTCGATTCCCGCCTCGGCTAATTTCTTTGAGCGATTCTGTGCGGCCGGGATGCTGCGAATCGTCATCTGGCAATCGTCAGCGGTTCTCAGCCAGTGGTTGCTCTGCATGAAACGATTCACCGGCCGCGTCCTCACTCTGAGTTTTCCGCGAATCGGCAATTGAGACTTGGTCATTGGGATTTGGTGATTGGAATTTTGGGGAACGACGCCATCTCCATCGCGCGGACTACTTGGCTGACAATTCGGAGTGATGAATCTTTCTGTGAACTACGGAAGATTCCATTGACGATAGTCTCTCAGGGACCGTTATCGTTTTCCCAATCGTCAAAGTCGTTGCGGCAACTTCTGCCGGAGACTCAACGAGATCACAACTTGCTGACTGTTGGCAGTCGGATGCGAACGAAAGAGGGAGAGTTGCGGCTATGCCTTTGAATTGGAATCTACAAAGTTGGTTGCAGGGAAGATCGGTGGGAATTCGGCGTCGTCGACGAGCTCGCAAGGCGTGGCTCCCCGTGGAACGACTGGAAGCTCGCGTCGTTCCGACGACGACGACTCCGGCTCCTGGTGCATTGACGGGTGTGGCCTTCTTTGAAACGGATGGAATCGTCGGCAAGGGAGCGACGGAGATCGCGGTGAAAGGGACGACCTTGCACCTCACCGGTACGTCGACAGCCGGTGACACCGTGAATGCTCAAACCACGACCGATCAAGGCGGCAAGTTTTCCTTCACGCTGATTCCTGCGGGGGCTTATCAACTCAAGGTCGATGCGACGACCGCGATCGCAGACGGAGCCTCGACAAGTGTTGTGATTACGAATTCTCCGGTCGCGAAGGAGATGGATTTGGCGTTGCGCGTCATCCCGACGCTGCGATCGTTCTTGAACACCAGCGGGGCGGCCACTGCGGCGAGCATCCAAAGTTCCGTCACTTTGCTCCCAGCCGGAGTCGGACAGACCACGGCGATCAACTATGCCCCGATGCTGCGCAACGGAGCCTCCACCGATATCAGTGTCGCAACCACCGTTGCGTCGAAGACGATTGATTTACTGGGTGTCTTCGACGATCCGAACATTGTCACGAGCCAAATTCAGATTCACACCAGCGGCGGCGACGTGAACGTCGACTTGCTCGACAAAGACGCGCCGCAAACCGTCCAGAACTTTTACAACTACGCGACGTCCGGAGCCTATGACAATTCGATCTTCCATCGACTGGCCACGGGATTCGTCTTGCAAGGAGGCGGCTTCAAATTCGACGACAACACCAATTCGATCACGGCAACCCCGACTGATCCGTCAGTGAAGAATGAATTCGACGGAGTGAATCGGTCGAACGTCGCCGGCACGGTCGCAATGGCGAAATTGGGAAGTGGACCGGACACCGCGACAAATCAGTTCTTCTTCAATTTGGCCGACAACCACACCAACCTCGACGCCCAGAATGGCGGCTTCACGGTGTTCGGTAGGTTGGTCAGTGCCGCCGACACCGCAGTCGTCAACGGCATGTCGACTCCGTCAGCCACACTCAAACTCTTTGACGCCTCGAACGCGACGGGCGTCACGCCAGCATCGGTTCGCGGTGCGCTCGATAGTCTGCCGTTGACGGGTTACACGAAAGGGGTGGCGAAGACACAAGCAGAGATCACCTCATCGGGGAATTCAAACAACAAGACCAGCGCGACATTCTCAGCGGATACGAGCGCTGCCAACTACGAAGAGATCACCGGCGTCACGACCATCGTGCGTGACGAAGCGCTGACCTATTCGATTCCGGCCAACGGCAACAGCAATCCGACGCTCGTCACGCCGACGATCAAGGACAATCGCCTGACGCTGGCTTTTACCGCCGGGCAAACTGGTACAGCCGACATCATTGTGCGAGCGACTGACAAACACGGACAGACGTTTGATGCCACGTTCCATGTCATTGTCGGTCTTTAGAGAGAACTCGGAAGCGCGGAATGGCACTCGCCATTTCGCGCGAGATCGCTGAATACAGGTGAGTTGTGATCGTCAAGGAAGATGATTGCGGTTCGCGAGGACTGCGGACCAACCAATACGAGGGAGCGTCGACATGCGTAATCGGATTATTCTCGCTTTTGGGCTGGCGATCAGTCTGCTGGGGCGAGCCGACGGACAGGAGACGCTGTCTCCGGCCAACTCATTGAGTTCGGTCCCCAGCGACGATTCCAGCGCGGCCCTGATGCCGACGCAGGAATTTACGTTTGCTCCCACGAACAACGAGACCTGGACGACAGTTGATTTTCTGTTTGGTTGGATCGAGGGAGGACATCTTTCGCCGTTGGTCACAACCAGCAGCGCGGGAACACTTCAGCCCGATGCGGGAGTTCTCGGCAAGCCCAACACGCACACGCTGTTGTCCGGCACAGTGAATCGCAACGTGCTGCCCGGATTCCGTCTGGGAGCCGGATACCTCTACGACCAGGAGTATGGCCAAGGAATCGAAGCCGGGTTCACATTTCTGCCGAGCCAATCGTCGAGCTTCTTCTTCGATTCGGCAGACCACAATGGCATCCTGGGCCGTCCCTACATCAACGTGAAGCCCACGCCGGACGTGAACGCCGCCGTGTTGGTCGGCTTTCCCGGCAACTCCACCGGCAACATCTCCGTCGAGGCGAAGACCGGCAATTTTTACGGAGCGAACTTCGACTTGTCCGAGCGAATGCTGGGAGACAGCAACCAACACATCGACGCTCTCATCGGCTACCGCTTCGCGTCGTTCAATGATGCGTTGCGGATCAGCCAGCACTTGTTGCCCACCGCACTTCCCGGAACCTCGATCGACTCCTTCGATAATTTCTCCGCGCAGAACACATTTCACGGACTCGATCTCGGTGCGCGGGCCACGTTCACCTGGGATCGTCTTTCGCTCAGTTTGTTGGGCAAAGCGACTCCCGGAAAGATGTATCGCACCTTGGATATTCGCGGCCAACAAGTGACAACGGTGGGTGGCGTTCCGACGACAGTCCCGGCCGGCGTGTATGCGCTCAGCACCAACATCGGACAACACAAGGATGAGAAATGGACCGTCATTCCTGAACTGGGAGCCAACTTGGCCTGGCAGTTCCGCCCGAACATGTCGATGCGGTTGGGATACTCGACTCTGTTTCTCACCAAGGTCTTACGGTCAGACAATCAGATCGACTTCAACATCAATCCCGACCTGTTCCCGCCGGCGATTCCCGGAGCCACACCGATGCGTCCGACGGTTCTCAGGCACGAATCCGACATGTGGATTCAAACGCTGAACGTGGGCGTCGAAATGACATTCTGAGATCGGCGCAGTCGAAGACTTGTCCGCCTGATCGCAAATCTTCGTACTCAATCAAGCCTGAAGCGCAAGCGAAGTCGGACTTCGCTTGCGCTTCAGGCTTGATTGGTTACGGCCTCTGATTGCTCTGATCGGAATTCATTCTCAGTAGACCCGCAGAGAAAAGTAGGCGAGTCACTCCGTGACTCGAAGATTCCAGTCACGGAGTGACTGGTCTACTTTCTCAGCGGCCAGTTTTGAAACTG
>JAYVQJ010000662.1:0-6409 GCA_043777235.1 Planctomycetia bacterium | reverse complement strand
CGCCGCCGCCACCACCTCCGCCGCCACCTTCACCACCTGTACCAGCACCGCGACCCGCAAGAGCATTGCCAACAGCGACGGGATTCACGGCACCGCCGCCGGGCGTGTCCGAACCCTTGTCGTTCGTCGCGTCCGGTGCATCGTTCTTGGATTTGCCTCGGCCAGCCGGCAAGTCCGCCGGAGTCAGCTTCGTATTGATCTGAATTGGACCTTCCGGTCCAGCAGGCCCGCCTGGACCCGTCGTCGAGAATCCGTCGAGCATGAAATTGTTGGCCGGGAGGACTCGCGGCAACGCCCAAACGGCGAACACCAATAGCAACAAACCATGCAGCCCAGCGCTCACGAGGAATCCGGTGCGATTGCTCTTCCACCACAGCCGTATCAACCCGCGCGCGTCGAGGTCCATCGGGATCGAGCCGATCTCCACCGAGCCACCCATCAGGAATCGCAGCGTGCGAACCGAAAAGGGCAGGGGAGTCCGAGGCTCGACTCTCGGTGTTGTCGCTGCGCGTTTCTTTCCGTTTGAACTTGGCGATCGCTTCGGCGGAGGCGCACTCGCGACAACTGGAGCGTCACTGGACTTGGATGAGGACGATTCAGCATTTGCCGAAATCGGAACTTCCCCCACAGCATCCGTTGTTGCCGACTTCGATCGCTGCAACCACGCGGGTTTTTCGGGAGGCTGCGAACGAGAAGAAGGCTCAGACATGATGTCCCATCGTAACGCAACTCCCCCGCTGCTGGGGAGCGGACAGGCAATCATTCAATTCGCGGAGCAGACAATTCTTCCAGGAGATTTCATCTTGATTTCCAACGGATGCCAAGGCGGTTTTTGAAACGCAGAGGCCACAGAGGAAGACACAGAGTTCGCAGAGAATTCTCAGCGGTCTCTGCGTGCGTTCTCTCCGTGACCTCTGCGTTTCAAAAAAAGCAGGGACCGAACGACGATCAACCCTGTTGCTTACGAATGCACTCCGAGAGTCGATTCGACAGCGAGACTAGCGTGTCGACCTCCAATTGCTCAGCGCGAAACTCAGGTTTCAAGCCTTGCTCGGCCAGCACGCGATCAATCGCCTCGCGATCGAGTCGACCTTTGAAATGCGAACAGAGCACGACGCGCAGATGCTTGCGGCGTTGCGTGAAGACGCCGCGAATGAACTCGTGAAAGAACGCTCGGTCGGTGATCGTGGCGCGCCGCTCACGATCCGGACGGATGCTGAGGATTGCAGAATCGACCGTCGGCTGCGGCCAGAAGACCTGCGGGCCGAGCTTCTTCAACAGTTTGATCTGACACTGTGACTGTAACCAGACGGACATCGCTCCGTAATTACTTCCGGCCTTCGGTTGCGCCGCCATCCGCTGGGCCAGCTCCAATTGAATTGTCACGACCATCGCCACCCACGGCAGATCGGTGGCAACCAGGTTCGAGATGATCGGCGTCGCCACGTTGTATGGCAGGTTCGCGACGAGCTTCAGCTTGCGATCCGGATCGACGCTCAACTTCTCCGCAACGACCGCGATCACATCGGGGTTGAGGTGGTTCTTGTTCTTCAGCGCATCGGCGTGAATCAGCGTCACATTCCGCAGTCCATCGAGCATTTGCTGCGCGAGTCCGAACACGTTCTGGTCGTACTCAACGGTCACGACCGCCGCTGCCTCGCGAGCCAGAAACGTCGTCAGCCCGCCGGTCCCCGTGCCAATCTCCAGAATCACATCGTCCGAGCAGATGAAGGCTTGGTCGGCGACGTACTGCACGATGTTGAGATCAATCAGAAAGTTCTGACCGAGATCACCGCGCGGAAAAAAGCCGTGCTGCGAAAACAACTTCGTCAGATGCGTGCGAGTTTGCCGATCGGCTGCGTTCATTTCGCTGTTCCCTGCGACGTCGTGAACGCCAGCATCTTTGCGACGTACTTCGCCAACACGTCCGTTTCGAGGTTGACCTCGTCGCCGACTTTTCGCCGGCCGAGCGTCGTCACGGCAAGCGTGTGCGGAATCAGCATCACTTGGATCGTTGTGGCCGTGACACGAACGAGCGTCAGGCTGATGCCATCGACGGCGACCGAACCTTTCTCGACCATCTGAGCCGCAAGCGACGCCGGCACCTCAAACGTGTAGTCGGCGAAATCTGTGCGTGAGTCGATCGCGGCCACTCGACCGACGCCATCGACGTGTCCCTGCACGATGTGTCCGCCGAAGCGACCATCGGCCGGCATCGCGCGTTCGAGGTTCACTGCGTCACCGACGCTCAGCCGTCCGAGGTTCGTCTTCGCAAGCGTTTCGTGTCCGGCCTGAAAGCTCCACAACACCCCGTCTGCCTCAACGACCGTCAGACAGCAGCCGTTGATTGCCACACTGTCGCCGAGCCGCTTGCTCGGCGGCGCGTCTTCCAGGAAGCTCGCCGGCACCTCGACGACGACGCGCTTTGCGTCCGCCTCATCGACGAGCGACCGCACTGTCCCCAAGCTCTCCACCAATCCGGTAAACATCAGGCATCATCCATGTCGTCGTGATCGGTGGGGTTGGTGGCTGAAGGGCTGTCGCCCTTCCAATCGCTGTCGAGAGGCAAATTCCCCCCCTCGGTCGCTGGACGCGGATGGCTCCGGTACCACCAACGCATCACCGATTCATTCCACAACGCTTTGACCGGCGCACCGAATGCAAACCAACAGCAGAAGAGGGGCACCGTGACCTGTGGCATCACCAACATCACCGCGATCGCGAAGACCACTTGAATCAGATGCTGCCGCGGCCGTCGACCGCGCACCAGTTGATTGAAGAGATGAGCGTAACGAATTCGCGAGACCATCAAGCAGGCGACCGCCAGTGTGATGAATGGCAGCAGATTGGCGGTCCAAGTATCGAGAAACGTCGCGACTTTTTCCCAAAGCTTTTCGTTGGCGGAATCTTCCAGATGACGGAATAGAAACGCCATGATCGGAAAGCTGGCGACCGTTCCCGCCGCTGCTGGTGACGGCAGACCGCTGAAGGAATCGTGAGCATCATCCTCATCGGTTTCGACATTGAATCGAGCCAGTCGCAAGACCGCGCAGGCGACGTACAACGCCGCGATCCACCACAAGAGGCGTAGGTGCAACAGATCTCGTGACTGAGAAAATTGTAGCATTAAGAACGCCGGAGCCGCTCCGAAGCTGATCGCATCGCACAACGAATCGAGCTGTGCTCCGAACTCGCTGGTCTGCTTCGTCAGCCGCGCTGCACTGCCGTCGAGGGCATCGAAAACCATCGCCAGAAAAATCAGGCAGGACGCAATGAACAAGGACAGCGCGGGATCGCCGCCAGACCACTTGGCCGCGAACGTGATCGCTCCGAACCCGCAGAAGGCGTTTCCCAACGTCAGCATGGTTGGCAACACCGCGAAAACTTTTTCGCGCCGGTTCATGATGGAAACTCCGCCAGGATCGAGGTGCCGGCTTTTACTTTGTCGCCGATTTGAACTCGCAGCTTCAACGCCGCCTCGCGCGGGAGGACCAGCTCGGTTCGCGACCCCAATTTGATCATGCCGAACTGCTCGCCACGAGTCAGCACGTCTCCCGGTTTCAACCAGCAGACGATTCGCCGAGCAATCGCGCCGGTGATCTGCCGCACGATGTACCGCCGAAACGGAGCCTCCGTTTCCTGCATCCGCACGGCGAGCTGTTCATTCTCGCGAGCCGACTCCGGCCGCAACGCATTCAAATACTTTCCCGGCCGATAACGCAAGCCGATGACTCGGCCAGCGACGTGAGCGCGGTTGATGTGAACATTGAAGATCGACAGAAAAATTCCGATCTGCACCGCCGGCCCGCCGAGGAATTCATCGTGCTCAATTTCGTCGATCGCCACGATCTTGCCGTCTGCCGGTGACACGATCAAACCGGGCGCAGCCGGGATCGCTCGCGGAGGATTGCGGAAGAACCAGACAATCAACAAGCCGATGATCGTCAGCGTCGCGATGCCGAGCCATCCGATCATTCGCGCCGCTGGCGGCAGCGAACCGGAGCACGGACAAGTCAGCCAGCACGTCAAACCAATCGCCGGACCAAACGTGATCAGCGAGAACACCATCAACTCGCAGAGTCCCGTTCGTGCGAATGGAATCTTCTCACGCCATCGAAACGGATCATCGGCCGGATCCCAAAAGTAGCCCCCTTGATTGCGAAAGAATTTCAGATCGCGTGGATCGAGCACTTCATGCGGACAGCCGTTGACGTCCCCTTTGCGAAGTGCGGCCATGCGTTTCACATAGCCGCGCCGAAATGTCTTCAACCAAAAACGACGAACGTGTCCCCAGGCGAGTTCCAAGTGGCAGATGACGCCGCCTCCCGGCTGAATCCACTTCAGTTGCGGGTCCATCGGTTCCAGCGGCAATAGCTCGGCGGGATGCGGGCGAGATGATTGAGCAGAGTCAGACATTCGAGACGTGCTAATTCCAGTTAAGCCGCTGGCGAGCGGCGGGGCGCGGTGTCGGCATGCGTAAGTACGATTGCAGTTCAGTCGAAACATGCCCCACATAGATCGGAACGTACCCGCATTGCGAATAGGCCTGCTGTGCCACTTCGATCTTGTTGTCACCACAGGCGACGACTTGCCCGGCGTAGATGGCCACAAACTTTCCGGAGGACTCCTTCAGCAACTGCGGCAGAAGTTGTTGAAAGGCCGAACGCTCTCGATGCCATCGTTCGTCCGAAATCTTTGGCGCGGGAACCAAAGGTGCCGGCAAGGTTTGAATGGTGCTCATGGAAACTACCTCCACTGCGAGATCGCTCAACTCACGGCGAGGATTGTAGTCGCCGAATGACGGTCTCGCGACAAGCAGATTCAAGGGCGGTGCGACTTCTTAATGCTCAACTCCTGATGCGCCAGCAATGCCGATTCGGCAAAATCTCCGACCGAGGACGGTGGCGAAGAAACGCCAACTTCGACACACTCCCTGCCGATTTCGCTGCGAATGGTGCGGTGAGAATGCCTCTTTTTCAGGACTTTGAAACGATGAGTGTGGAAATTGCAGCCGTGCGTGCTCGCGAGATTCTCGACAGCCGCGGCAACCCGACGGTGGAAGTGGACATTGAGACCGAAGACGGACATCGCGGCCGAGCGGCCGTCCCCAGCGGAGCCAGCACCGGTTCCCACGAGGCGGTCGAACTTCGCGACGCGGCCGACAAGAAGCGATACCTCGGCAAGGGTGTGCTGCAAGCGGTCGAGAACGTCAACGTGAAGATCGCCAATGAATTGATCGGCCTCGACGTCTGCGATCAAGCGTTGATTGACCACGCGATGCTCGAATTGGACGGCACCGAGAACAAGAGCAAGCTCGGCGCGAATGCGATCCTCGCCTGCTCGTTGGCGGCGGCAGACGCGGCGGCTCAGGTCAGTTTCCTGCCGCTGTTCCGCTACCTCGGCGGCGTCGGAGCCAATCGGCTGCCGGCCCCGATGATGAACATCATCAACGGCGGAGCACACGCCAACAACGGCATCGACTTCCAAGAGTTCATGATCTTCCCGTTGGGCTTCGACACATTCAGCGATGGATTGCGAGCGGGCGTTGAAGTCTTCCATCACCTCAAGAAGGTGCTGCACGACAAGCACATGAGCACCGCCGTCGGCGACGAAGGGGGCTTCGCTCCAGACATCAAGTCCTCGAAGGAAGCGCTCGACACGATCCTCAGCGCGATCGAGAAGGCGGGCTACAAGCCGGGCGAAGAGATCAAGATCGCTCTCGATTGTGCCGCGACCGAGTTCTACAAGAACGGCAAGTACGAGATCGAAGGGAAGAAGCTGTCGTCGTCCGAGATGGTCGATTTTCTGGCAGACCTCGTCGATAACTATCCGATCTGCTCGGTCGAGGACGGTTGCTCCGAAGACGATTGGGAGGGTTGGAAGCTGCTCACCGACAAGGTTGGAATGCGTTGCCAACTGGTCGGCGACGACCTGTTCGTGACGAACTCGAAGCGGCTCACTCGCGGCATCGAGGAAGGTGTTGCCAACAGCATCCTCGTGAAGGTCAACCAAATCGGAACGCTCACCGAGACGATCGAAGCGGTACAACTTGCTCACGGCAGCGGTTACACGGCCGTGATGAGTCATCGCTCTGGCGAAACCGAAAACACGTTCATCGCGGACCTCGCAGTTGCACTCGGTACCGGCCAAATCAAGACCGGCTCAGCCAGCCGAACCGATCGAATCTGCAAATACAACCAACTCCTCCGCATCGAGGAAATCCTCGGCCCGGCCGCTCAATACGGCGGAACGATCTGATCGCGAGAGTTGGCTGAGAATTTGAAAGAACGCAGGCCGGAGCCATAAAAAGCTCCGGCCTGTTTCGTTTCGGCGGGCACACTTTGGAGTGCGGTGACTTGTCATCGCTTTCCATCGCGGCGGAGCCGCTTTTCCTTGTTTCGATTGGAAT
>JAYVQJ010000661.1:0-6427 GCA_043777235.1 Planctomycetia bacterium | reverse complement strand
TGAAGGATTGGCCGCCAAGATTGTGGCTGCTCGCCAACGACCAACTCGTTAGCTCACCAGTACCCACAATTCCAAGGTTGAACCTTATGCTCCGATTCGTTGCTATCGTCGCCTGCCTGATGCTCTGTGTCGTCGCTGTGCGTTCCGAGGACAAGCCGATGAAAGCCACCGCGAAGCCGACGCAGGCTGAACTTCTCAAACGATTCAGCGATGAGTTCGTCGAGATCGCTCCCGGTGAAAAGTCACGCGACGGCTCGATCAAGTTTCCGAAATCGTTCCGTATGGGGAGCGACCAGGCTGGCTCCGAAAGGCCAATTCACGAAGTCACGCTCGCGAAAAAATTCTCGATCGCCAAGTACGAGGTGCCACAGAATCTGTGGGAGGCTGTGACGGGTGCGAATCCCAGCAAGTGGAAAGGGCCACGCAACTCGGTCGAGATGTTCTCGTGGCAAGACGCTCGCGATTTCTGCACCAAGCTGACGGAGTTGCTGCGTGCCGAGAACTTGCTCGGCGACGACGAAGTCATCCGCCTGCCGAGCGAAGCCGAATGGGAATACTGCTGCCGGGCAGGTACGACGACGGTCTACAGCTTCGGCGATTCGGCAACCAAAGACGGCGACGCCGACAAGATCGCGTCCATTCTCAACGAGTACGGCTGGCACACCGGCAACGCCGCTGGCAACGATCCGCCGGTCGGAGCCAAGAAGCCGAATGCCTGGGGCTTGTACGACATGCACGGCTACCTGTGGGAATTCTGCGAAGACACTTGGCACGACAATTACGAGGGTGCTCCGAGCGACGGCAAAGCTTGGACCGACGACGCTCCGAAGAAGGTCGTCATCCGCAGCGGTTCGTGGAAGGATCACTTCTCGAAGCTGACCAGTTCCGCTCGCAAATCGCTCGCGCCGACGGATGCCGACGATGCCATCGGACTGCGCTGCGTGAAGGCCAAGAAATAGATCGCTATCATTCCGCCCCGCGCGGCATCGGGCCGCGAAACTCGAACGACATCCACGACGAAGGAATCCCTCATGGCCGACGCCACCGCCGAAGTTTTGCTTGCCAACAAGAAACTGCTCGACACGATCAACGCTCAGAATTGGGCGGCCTACGCCGAGCTTTGCGATCCGAGCCTGACGTGCTTTGAGCCGGAGGCGAGGGGACACGTCGTCCAAGGCATGGACTTCCATCATTTCTATTTCAAGTTGGAAGGTTCGAGCCGCCCCAAGCAATCCATCATGGCCTCGCCGCACGTCCGCATCATCGGGGACACCGCAATCGTTTCCTACGTCCGCCTGACGCAGCGCGTCGAAGCCGACGGCAACCCCGCAACGTTCGCCAGCGAAGAAACGCGCATCTGGCAAAAGCAAAACGGCGTTTGGAAACACGTCCATTTCCACCGCTCGATTCCGACGGCCTAAAGTCGTTGAATGCAGCCATCATTCTGCCGACCGTGTCTTGGCAGAATGATGGGGGCAGAATGATGGGGTCTCGCCGGATTGACGCGAAGCCTCGGTCATTTTTTGAATCCTACGGGGACTCATTGAACTTCGCGCTGAAGTTTTTAAAGCGTACATGACCACATCCCACCGAATTGGCCTGCTGATCTGCGGCGACTTGTTCTTCACGAGCAAAGTCACTGGCACGGCGCAGACCTTGGGTCTGCGAGTCGACGATGTCAGCAACCTGGCTTTGGCAACTTCGCGATTGCAAGCCGGCGACATCGGCTGCGTCTTGCTGGACCTCGGAACGTCGCGAGTCTGTGTTGCCGATCTGATTGCGGCGATGTCCGAGTCCGAACGAGTGCCGATCATCGCGTTCGGATCACATGTCGACACAGACGTCCTCGAAGCCGCACGTTCTGCCGGAGCGGAGGTCATGCCGCGCAGCCAATTCTCGGCGACGCTGCCTGACCTCCTGCGACGGCATTTAAGTTGATCGCCGACCGATTACAGATGAGCCGGGCGAAATCGTCGCAGTCGCAGGCTGTTGGTCACGACGAGCACACTGCTGGCGGACATCGCGGCGGCGGCGAAGCCGGGTGGCAGGACAATGTTGCCAAACGACAGCAACAACCCGGCCGCTAGTGGGATCGAGATCACGTTGTAGGCGAACGCGAAGAACAGATTTTGGCGGATGATGCTCAGCGTGCGGCGAGCCAATTCGATGGCGTGCGGCACGGCTTGTAGATCGCTGCCGACCAGCGTCACGTCGGCCGCTTCGATGGCGACATCCGCTCCAGCTCCGATCGCGAAGCCGACATCGGCCGAGGCCAATGCCGGTGCGTCATTGACTCCGTCGCCAATCATGCTGACTCGGCGACCGGTCGCTTGCAGTGAGCGAACGACATCGGCCTTCTCGGTCGGCAAGCGATCCGCTTCGATCAACGTGATGCCGAGCTTGTGTGCCACGTTCTGGACCACCTCCAACCGATCGCCACTGACGACGCCGGTTGTGATTCCCAGATGCCGCAAAGCCAACATCGCATCAGCGGCCGTCGCGCGAAGGCGGTCTTCGGCGGCCAGAGTTCCCAATAGCCGCTCGCCGCGAGACACAACAATCGGTGTGCGACCGACCGAACCGGAGGATGGGCACTCTTGCCCGTCCAGGTCTCGATCGGGTCGGGCAAGAGTGCCCAACCTCCGAATCCAGCGCCAGCTTCCGAGCAGCACCTTCTCGCCTTGGATGATCGCTTCCAGTCCCAGTCCCGGTTCGGAATGCAAATCTGCCGGCGCGGGATCGCAGTCGATCGAATTCTTGCGAGCCAACTCAACAACCGCGCGAGCCAGCGGATGATTCGAGCCACTCGCAATGGTCGCGGCGACTCGAAGTAGCTCTTCGCGCGAGACACCGTCGGCTGGGAACACCTCGACGATTTCCGGCCAGCCTTCGGTCAGCGTGCCGGTCTTGTCGAAGAGCGCGATCTGCAACGACGCCGTTCGTTCGAGTGCCGCTCCGTCTTTGAAGAGCACCCCCAGCTCCGCCCCTTTGCCCATCGCCACCATCACGGCGGTCGGCGTCGCCAATCCCAATGCACACGGGCAGGCGACGACCAACACGGCGACCGCCCGCGAGATCGCCGTGTGCAAGTCGGCATGAGTCAGCCACCAAACCAACGTTACGACGGCGATCGCCAGCACGATCGGCACGAAGATCCCTGCCACTCGATCCGCCAGCCGCGCGATCGGTGCTTTGCTCCCCTGAGCATCTCGCACCAGCGAGGCGATGCGACGCAGCGTCATCTCATCGCCGACTCGCTCGGCTCGAAAACGAAAACTCCCCGTTTCATTCACCGATCCGCCGAGCACCTGATCGCCCGGCTGCTTGCGAACCGGCAGCGGTTCACCGGTGAAGCTGCTTTCGTCGATCTCGGTGACTCCGGTCGTGACAACGCCGTCCACCGGAACACGCTCACCCGCGCGAACCAACACGACATCGCCAACGACCACTTGATCGACCGGGACTTCCACTTCGTTTTCTTGAGCCAGCAGATCGCCAGACGATCGCAACACATGCGCCGTCGGCGATTGCAAGTTCAACAGCCGGCCGATCGCATCCGATGCTTTGCGACGAGCTTTCGCTTCGAGCGTTCGGCCGAGCCGCACGAACACAACGATCAGCACGGTGGCCGTAAATTCCGAACCGCATTGCCCGCTCGCGGGGGAATGACCGATGTGGCTCAGCCCCAACTGCAAAAGTTCTAGAAACGACCACGCGCCGGCGAGGTACGCGGTGCCGGCACCTAAGGCAACCAGCACATCCATATCGAGCGTCAGATGACGCAGCGATCGCACAGCGTTGACGAAGAATTCCCGTCCGCTCACGAAGAGCACCGACGTCGCCAGCCCCAACATCCAAAGCGGCGCGAGCGGAACTGATTCGACGAAGTACGCGAGCAGCACAATAGCCAGCGCCGGCACTGCGGGACGAACGAGTTCTTTGAGTCGAAACGGTTCGCTTGTGGCCGACGTTTCGCCGGCCAACGATGGCAGATCGACGGAATCGGGCAGTTGGCTCGCGTGATAGCCGATCGCCTCGACCGCACGAGAGACGTCGGGCAACACGTCCTCGGAATGCCGAACCATCGCCTCATTCGTCGCCAGATTTACGGAGACGTCAATCACGTCCGGCAGCTTGCGGATCGCACCCTCGACCCGCCCGACGCAACTCGCGCAGTGCATTCCCTCGATGCGGTATCGCGCGGTGTACATCATTGTGGTCGAGGCTTTCTGGCAAACTGTCGTTGCGATTCATCGGCTATCGGATTCAGACCATGCCGGGTTGCCGATTCGGCGTCAACGGAACGACCAGCGCGGAACGAGTCGGGTGTGCCAACGTTTCTTGGCAAACTCGAAGTCATGTCGCTCTTGCAAGTTGTCGTTTGGAGAATGCTTTTTTGAAACGCAGAGGTCACAGAGGAAACACACGCCGAGTTCGCAGAGAACTCTTGGCGATCTCTGCGTTTCAAAAAACAATTCCAATGCGGTTCGTCTCTGCCAGGAAGATTTGTCGCACCCAACGAGTCTTGGCGGTCACACCTCGACGACAACGCGGTTCGATTTGGATTACTCTGCCACTGTTCCGGCATCCGAAGGCATCGACAGCGAGACCGCTCGTGAATCACGAAGAGGCGAGAGCGACACGCTCAGCTCAAGGACTCAGAGTCCTGTTTGAGGACAATCATTGCCTCGCGGTCCTCAAACCGGCGGGCGTTCTGACGATGGGCGATCGAACCGGCGACGAGTCGCTGGTCGATCTGGCTCGCGAGTATCTGCGACAAAAATACGACAAGCCGGGCAATGTGTTCGTCGGAGTCGTGCATCGCTTGGATCGTCCGGTGTCGGGCGTGTTGCTGTTCGCTCGGACCAGCAAGGCGGCGGCGCGGCTGTCGGAGCAATTTCGGAAACACTCGGTTCGGAAGGTCTATCACTGCGTCGTCGAAGGCCGTCCGAAGGAACCGTCCGGTGAGTTCGTCGATTGGCTGGCCAAAGACGAATTGCAGAATCGGAGTCGAGTGACGCGGGGGTCAGGGGCCAGAGGTCAGGGACCGGACGAGGGGAAGTTGTCCCGGTTGAACTATCGCTGTCTGAAAACTGTTGGGGCGCTGAGCTTGTTGGAAATCGAATTGCTCACCGGCCGCAGCCATCAGATTCGAGTTCAACTTTCGTCGCGCGAGCTATCTATCTGCGGCGATGCAAAGTACGGATCGAAGACCAAACTTGAAGGCTGGCTCGCGTTGCACGCAGCCTCGCTGACGTTCGAGCATCCAACGCAATACGAACCAATCACCGTAACCGCTCCGCATCCAAGCGAGTGGAAACGATTTCGCGTGTAGCCGTGACGTAGGATGGGCACTCCTGCCCGTCTGCTGTTTGTCATGAAGGGGACGGGCAAGAGTGCCCATCCTACGTCACGGCGGCCTTCGAGACGATCGGGCCGCGTGCCGCAATCGCCGCGTTGATGCGAGCGATTTGATCGGCGGTCAACGACCACGACATCGCCTCGGCATTCTCGCGGATTTGGTGCGGGCGTTTGGCTCCGCAGAGCGCAACGGTGATGCCGGCTCGCTGGATCGTCCAATTGAGCACGATCTGCGAGACCGGACGGCCGAGGTCAACAGACATCGCTCGCAGGACATCCAAGAAGTCTTGGTTCTTCTGCCATTCGTCGCCGGAAAACATCGGATATTTCCGGCGGCCATCCTTCGCGTCGAAGACATGCTCGCGTGGCAAGTGGCCGGCCAGCAGACCTTTCATCAGCGGCCAATAGACGACAGTGGCGACATTGTGCTCGACGCACCACGGCAATTGTGAATCCTCGATCTCGCGTTGCAGCATGTTGAAGTGCGGCTGATACGCCGTCAGCGGGCAGACCGCATGAAACCGCGAGAGTAATTCCGTGCTCGCGTTCGACAATCCCGCGCTGTGTACTTTGCCTTGCCGTATCAGCTCACCAATCGCTCCGGCGGATTCTTCGATCGGAACCTCCGGATCGGGAGCGTGTAGGTAATAGAGGTCGATGCGATCTGTTTGCAGACGACGGAGGCTCTCGTCGCATTCGCGCTGCAACGTCTCTGGCCGTCCACAACGAGCCTGCTTGCCATCGACCCAGTGAATGCCTCCCTTGGTCGCCAGCACAACCTTGTCGCGATCGTGCCGCAGCACGCGAGCAATCATCTGCTCACTTTCTCCGTCGAATCCGTAGCAATACGCCGTGTCGAAGAAATTGATGCCGGCATCGAACGCCTCGCGAATCGTCGCCAGGCTGTCCTCCTCGTTGACGTCGATGCTGGTAATCCCGGTGATTGGCCAGCAGCCCATCCCCAGCGGCGTGACTTGCAGAGTCGTTCGACCCAAATAGCGAAGCGTCATGGGAGCCTTTTCAAAAACGGGCTCTCCGCCATTCCTGTTGGTTGGCGGCTGACGCA
>JAYVQJ010000660.1:0-6437 GCA_043777235.1 Planctomycetia bacterium | reverse complement strand
TAGGCGAGTCACTCCGTGACTCGAAGATTCCAGTCACGGAGTGACTGGTCTACTTTCTCTGCAGCCAGTTTTGAAAGTGCATACTTTCCTCTGCGGGTCTACTTAGAAGTGCGGACTCGGCAGCCGTGGTTTAAGTGCCTCGGCGTTTGAAGAGTCAGCCGCAGATCCCGGATGGCTGCGAGCGCGACGTCGACAAATCAAACTGTCGCTGACCGCCGACTCGCGATCGGTTGCTGCGAGTGGTCATTCGGTGTTTTGCCTGGAATCGGCGGAATTTGAGGGGAAGTTTTTCGAAACCAAGTCTCACGAGTTCTTGTTGGAACTTCGGCGAGTTTTTCCGACTTTGACCGCGAGGGAGGGTTCGATCTCAGATTCTCGAGAGAGGTCTCGTCGAGAATTTCGAGAGGCGTGATAAACTTCGGCCTGCTTCTTAATGTCTGCTTAAGGATCGGTTCGTTATGAGGTGAGTCATAAAATTCGGTTTTGCGAACTAAGTGGCCGAATTGGGCGCTGAGTTGCCGTTGGTGGGAAATTGCTAGCGTCACCTGTTGGGTGAGTTGATGAGTCAAGTTCCGTCTCAGATGTTCTGGGCGGGGGCACTCTGGGAGCAGAGTGAAATCAATTTAAGGAATTTTCTGGGGAGTGGATTATGAGAGTGTCTCGTCGTGCAGGCTCGCGAATGATCTTTCCAACTTCGAACCGGGTTCTCAGCAGTCGGTCGTCCTTCTTGCGACGGCGGGATGGATTCACGCTCATCGAGTTGCTGGTTGTGATTGCGATTATCGCTGTCTTGATTGCGTTGCTGTTGCCGGCTGTGCAACAAGCTCGTGAGGCGGCTCGAAAAAGCACCTGTAAGAACAACCTCAAGCAAATTGGGCTTGGTGTTGCCACCTTTGGTGAGGCCAGGAATGCTTTGCCACCCCTGAATGGCGCTGAACAGAACCCAGGTTGGAACCCCTCTTCGACAGCGATTGCGAACGGGTATGCGAATGGAAGAGGATCGTTCTTCTTTAACCTGCTCCCGTATTTGGACCAAACGCCCATGTGGAAGAAGGCGATCGCCGGTCAAACCGTTGCGAATAGTGGAAACACCTGGGACGCCGTGCAAATCGGCTCGGGGAGTAGTATTTACGTTCGAACCACTCCAATGCCTTCAATCATCTGCCCAACAGACGGCTCGATCATTAATAGCTTTCCGATCAACCAAAACGGCGGTTGGTGCGGGACGAGCTACGCACCGAACTATGTCGTCTTTGGGACGATGCGTTTGTTTGGAAATGCCTGGGGACCACGTTACCAACAAGGAAATATCCCGGATGGAACGAGCAACACAATTGCCGTGACCGAGCACATTGGGGCCTCGAATACCGCGCAGATTCCCCCGGCTGGCAATGCTGGCAATCTTTGGGCATACCCTGGCATCGATCACGGTTGGAACTGGACTCCAGTGATTGCGAATGTGCAAAATTTCAACTGTGTGACCACCGGAACCCCTGCCAATATCGGATGGGGAGTGATCCCCAACGCCACACATTTTCCGTTGCCACTGACAACCTGGACGATGGGTAACACAGGAGCGATGGTTCCCGCAGGCGCTTGTCTCGTATTAACCGCTGGCCCCCAAAAGGGAACGATTTCCCAATCGACCGCCCTCAAGCATCTCTCCCACAGCATGCACGCGGGAGGCCAGTGTCACACCTTGATGATGGATGGCGGCGTCAAAGCGATCACTGCGAATGTGGACGGTCAGAATATCTGGGCCATGCTGTTGTTGCCCGATGACAAAAAACCCATCGGAGAGTTCTAACGATTCTTTTGTTGGCCGGCGGGGTTTCGCTGGCCTGCCGAGAGATTGCCTTCTCACTCACTGCTCAGGCTCCGCGTGGAGCTTGAGCAGTGAGTTTTTTGATAAGGACTGGCGCATCAATAACTGTCGCAGTTTGGCCGTGGAGCACGTTTTCGACGTGCTCGGCACGATGAAATCGTGCCCCACTTATTTCTGCGCCAGTCCTAAGTGGGATCTCTTTGAACGCATTACTTGATCGATAGAACTTGTCTTTTGTTTCGCGACCACGGCTGGCTAGTTTGTGAAACGTAGGGTGCGGTTGAGTCATCGAGACCCACCACTTGTGCGACATTGTGGTGGGTCTCGATGACTCGACGCCACCCTACGATCCCCACAGTACGGCAAACTAGCCGACCCTGGTTTTGTGACTCGGGTCGCTTGGCATTCAGATCAATTTCTGTTGGAATCTGTTCGGCGTTGATGGCTAATAGCACCTATTTGCCAATCGCAAAAAAAACCGTTGTTGACCCACTTTGGAGCCTAAGAATGAAAGCGTCCTTGCCGTTTCGATGTCTGATTTCGCACGTTGTTGCGTGTGCCTGCTTGTTGTTGGTGAGTGGTTGTGGGGATGGGGGCGAGAAGGCTCCACCGACTCCCGTAATTCCTCGTGGGAAGATTCACGGCAAACTGACCGTTGCCGGTAAACCGGCTCCGGAAGGGACAGTCATCACTTTCACGGCACCCAAAGGAGAAACCGGTACTGGCAAGACGGACGCCGCCGGTGCGTATACGGCTTCTGACGTTCCGGCAGGTTCAGTCACGGTGATGATTTCTGGTCCTTCCATGAAGGCTGATGGGACGTTGTTGATGGAAGTAGGAGGAGGCGTTCCGGAGAAATACAGCACTGCGGGGACCAGTGGCGAGAAATTGGAAGTCAAAGCGGACGCGGACTTAGAATACAACTTGGATATGAAGAAGCCCTAGTCTGGATGATTCATGGGCTCCTCATGGAGGAAGCAGACTGCCGCGATGTAACCCGAAGCGTCAGCGAAGGCGAACCGTGACGACGCCCTCGCTGACGCTTCGGGTTACATCGGGGCCATGAATAATCCGGGCTAGGCGGAGACGCCCTTCTCGATTCAGAAATCACGCACTGGTTGGCGATCATTGGCCGGGGCAAGCAGCGTCGGATTGTGATCTCCCGATCGACGCACTCGCACGACGCGGGAGCGGTTGGTTTTTCCTACAAACCACACGCTCGCGCGTCGTGTTGGTCTTTATCGACGTCGAATATGGATGGATGCCGTCGAGCGGTGCGCCCCGGATGAATGCGGGAGAGACGACTCCATCGAAAGCGGGTACTGATTGACTATGACCGCCAATTCTCAATCGGTTGCTGTGAATTGTCTGTGGGTGCTGGTGTTTTGCCTGGGATCAGCGGGATGTGAAACGAAAGTGCCCCGGCCGCCAGTCAAATCCACCGCGGCGACGGAACCGCAGCCGGCTTGGTTCGCCGATGTCACTGCGGAACTCGGAGTGAATTTCGTTCACGACCCAGGGCCGATCAACGGCGAATACTTCATGCCGCAAATCAATGGATCAGGTGCGGCCTTGTTCGACTTCGACAATGATGGTCGGCTCGACATCTACTTGCTTCAGCTTGGTGGACCGCAATCGAAGTCCACCAACGTGCTTTTTCGCCAGATGCCCGACGGAAAATTCCAGAACGTCAGCCAAGGATCAGGACTGGATGTGAATGGACACAACGCGGGCGTGGCCATCGGAGATGTGAACAACGACGGTTGGCTCGATGTGCTGGTGACACAGTATTTGGGAGTTAAGTTTTTCTTGAACCAGCGAAATGGAACCTTCGTGGATGCGACGGAAACAGCCGGTCTCAAGAACCCTGCTTGGGGAGCTTCGGCGAGTTTCGTCGATTACGACCGTGATGGCTGGCTCGACCTGTTGATCGTCAACTACTTGAAGTTGGATGAATCCAAGCGATGCACGGCTCGCGGCGGGTTGCCAGATTTTTGCGTGCCCAGCCAGTTTCCTGGGACTGTCTCACGTCTTTGGCGGAACCGTGGCTGCGATGAAAGCGGCGTGTGGCTTGGCTACGAAGATCGAACGGAGCCGGCTGGACTTGGTCAAACTCTTGGCACAGGGATGGGTGTCGTCTGTGCCGACTTCACCGGCGATGGTTGGCCAGACCTCTTCATTGCCAACGATGCCATGAGTAACTACCTGTGGGTCAATCAAAAGGATGGCACTTTTCGAGAAGAGGCCTCCCTGCGAGGGGTCGCGTATGATGAGCGTGGCCAAGCGCAGTCGAACATGGGAGTGGCATACGGGGATGTGGATGGAGATGGTTTGTCCGACCTGTTCGTCACCCACTTTTACACCGAGCCTCACGGCCTTTGGCGGCAAGAATTAGGCGGCATGTTTCATGAGCAGGCTGTCGCCGCCGGGCTAACGAGGTCGCTCTGGCACGGAACAGGATGGGGCACGGTGCTCGCCGACTTCGATCAGGATGGCGACCTTGATCTGGCGTTAGTCAACGGTTTAGCCATCCGCCGCGAAGCGCCGACCGAACCGTTCTGGAAGGCGTACATGGACCGCAATCAGGTCTTCGCCAACGACGGTGCCGGCCATTTTCGTGATCTCTCTAACGACAACTCTGCGCTGTGTGGTCAACCCAATGCGGGTCGCGGCTTGTGCGTTGGCGATCTTGATGGCGACGGTGCGCTGGATCTCTTAGTGACTCAAATCGGCGGGCCGGTTCGCATTCTGCGCAACGTCGCACCCAAGCGAGGCCACTGGCTGATGGTTCGCGCATTGGACCCGGCTCTCCACCGCGATGTCATTGGAGCTGAGGTTTGCGTGAAGGCCGACAAACGCCGTTGGAAGAGTCCGATTCAGCCCGGACAGAGCTTTCAATGCAGCAACGATCTGCGAGCGCACTTTGGATTGGGTGACGTCGCGAGCGTCGAGTCGATTGAGGTTCGTTGGCATGATGGCAAACAGGAGCGGTTTTCTTGCGCGAGCGTGGATCGTGTCGTAGACGTTGAGCGTGGGAAGGGAGAGCCGATCGACGCCGGCGAGGAACGCCAACCATGACCAGCGATTTTCGAATGTCGAGCGCCGAGCCATTGAACGAGATTCCGCACGAACGACGTCCGAGTTCGTTTCGCCGATGGTTGCTCCGCCTGAGTATCTTGGTGTGTCTCATTGCCATCGTGATGGGCGTCCGATCCTTCTTCACCGAACCTCCGCCATTGCCGGAAATTCCCGAGGTCAATCTCGAGGGCTTTGACCCCGAAATTTCCGCAACCATCCGCATGGGCCAATACAACGTCGAAAAGAATCCTCGCAACAGCGGGACTTGGAGTGAACTCGCGCTCGTTCTGCATGCTCACGGTTTCGAAGATCAAGCCGTCACCTGTTATGAAGCGACCGCCACGCTCGACCCACACAACTACTTATGGCCGTACCTTGAGGGGATCGTGCTCCATAAAAGTCCCAGAGGACCAGAGGCGGCCATCCCCTGCTTCGAGCGTGCCGTGAGCCTGTCGCCTGCCGATCCTTCGCCGAGATTGTGGCTGGCCGAAATGCTGTTGGAGGTGGGCCGTCTTGACGAGGCCGCGACGGTGTTCGGCAAAGTGCTGACGCCCTACCCCGACAATGAGCGTGCCAAGCTCGGACTCGGAAAGTTGGCATATGCTCGCCAACAGTACGACAAGGCTCTCCACTACTTCGAGGAAGTCGCCAACCACCCAGGTGCCCGAAGAGACTCTGGTGTCTTGCGAGCTTTAATCTACGAACGCCTTGGCGACCGGGCCGCGGCGGAACGCGAACGGCGACAATTGGCACAATTGCCATCCTTATTGAACAACTCTTGGCCAGAAGAGACCACGCAGATGCTTGTCGATCGGCGAACTGGCCTCGTGGCACGCCTCCAGCGAGTACGGCAGTTTGGGCTCGATGGGCGGACGAACGACGCCATCATCCTGCTCTATGAGACGGCCAAGCTTTATCCGAATTCGGACGAGACTTGGTACTCGTTGGGCAAAATTCTCTTGACCTCAAACAACTTGTCAGGGGCCGAACAGTCGCTCAGAAAAAGTCTTGAGCTGGTGCCGACTCGGGCGGAATACTGGTTGATGCTGGCCGTCGTCGAACTGTCGCAACGCAAGCACGAGGAAGCGGCCAAGGATTTCCAGAAGGCGATCGAACTGAAGTCTTTGGACGGACGAGCGCACTCCGGGCTTGGACAATGTTTGGAAGGTCTGAGTGATTCCGCAGGAGCGATTGAGGCTTACCGTCAAGCGCTGCGCTATGCGCCGGACGATCAACTGGCCCGACAGCGTTTGGAAAAGCTGACCGGCAATCCCTGAAGTCCCGCATTTGGAAAACTCAGTGACCCCGCAGAAGTGATTCGTGAGGACGATTCATGGCTCGCGTTTCGGCTCGATTTTACGTTCTGGTTCCGATGGCCATTGTGTGTGTCCTTGTCGCGCTGGGGATGATTGGATACCTCAACTCGAACGCGGGGTCTAATACCGATCGCAGAAAATAACTGCGCTGTGTGAAGCGTTCGGCTCATCACGCGGAGCGATGATGGCTACGTAGCCGTCACCGCTCCGCGTGACGA
>JAYVQJ010000659.1:0-6444 GCA_043777235.1 Planctomycetia bacterium | reverse complement strand
TCTCGATTCATGGTGGTCCGCTGGAGGTCTATGACTTTCATGCCCTCGAAGTGTTGCAGTCGCTGATTGAATCACGCCACGGGGGTGAGACCGGAGTCACTGAACTCCAGTTGCTCGAAGGAGACGCCGTTTGGCAAGCCGCAGCCGACGGACGCTGGAGTTACTCGCTCGCCGCCGCAGCGATGCAAGTCGATGAGACTCGTGAGATCGGCAAGCTCGAAGAATTCATCGAACCGACGGACGGCTTGAAGCATCCGGTCCACGCAATCCTGATCAAGTACCACGACGGCTTGCGCGCGACGGTACTGCGAGTCGGCAAGAATTCAACACGTTGGAAATTCGCCTGCCGCATCGCCGGAAAACCGGAACCGCTGGCGACCAGCTTCCACGTCGGCCCGTGGGAGAACCGCAATCTTTTCAAGGCCCTCTCGCACGCCATCCAAACTCACATTCGTGAGAAGAAAGCTCCGTATCCCGTCGAGCGAACACACCTCGTCACCGGCATGTTGGCTGCGGCGATGGACTCACGGTTTGAAAAACACAAGCTGTTGGCGACGCCGCACCTCGACGTCAGCTACCAGCCACATGATTTTCGTGCGATGCGAGAGTCCTGGAAGATCATCACTGCCGATCAACCGCAGCCCAAAGGGATCAACCCCGGCGGTCCGCGTCCCAAACGATGAAGGCTCATTCGGTCATCCAAGGAGGTCACTTCGGGGAACATTTTTTTGCCACGGATGAAACTTGCCTCCCCGGAACAACGGAAGAGCCTTCTTGGAATGCTTCCGACTTGCAAGCAGAGCCGAGTGGAAATCCATCGGATGCCACGACGGGGCACCGCCTCGCCTGACAAATCAGCCTCGCCTTTTCTGAGTGGCTATCCGAAAACAAACCCAACAAATCAGCCGGAACGCGCTAGCATCCGGTTCGGAACGACCTTGAAAACCGGACGCTAGCGCGTTCCGGCTAATGAACTCATCATCAAACATCGCGGTTTTCTTTTCGGATAGCCTCTTAGATGCGAACGGAGATTGAACGTGTGTTTGACGGACGGCCTTCCTGTCGCGGAGCGACAGGGCTACTTATCGGCGAGGCAACGCTCGACGGCTTTCCGTAGGTCGTTGCCTTTCAGGTCCACTTGTGCGATCCGGCCATCTCGTCCCACGAGGAACAGCGACGGAATGGTGCGGACGCGGTATTTCTCTCGGGCTTGTCGGACTTGCTCGGCTTCGCAGACTAATCGCCACGGCAGTTGTGCTCGTGCTTGAAACGCCTCCACCGTGTCGCGCGAATCGTCCAGGCTGATTCCGAGAACTTCAAATCCCTCCTCGTGTTTGTCGGCATACAACTGCTTCAACTTGGGAAACTCTGCCAGACACGGCGGACAATTCGTGGCCCAGAAGTCGATCAGCAGCACTTTGCCTTTCAGGGCCGCAATGCTCGCCGGCTGGCCTGACAAATCCGTCAGATTGAGCTCTGAGGCTTCTACGCCGACGAGGTCGAGCTTCCGCAGCCGATTCTCACAAAACTCACCGACCTGCGGGTTCAAGCCGAGGCGATTCGACAGCGTCTGATAGATGCTCTTCGCAGCCTCGTGCTCACCTGCCAACCCAGCCTGTACGACGAGCTCCACGGCGAGGTCGAGGTGCTCGCTTCCCGCACCCAATCGAGCGAACTGCAACGAATCCTGAAACGCGGCGACCGATTCCTTGAGCTTCCCCGACTTGGCCAAGCCGACACAAAGCACCTGCTTCGCACTCGACGTCACGGATGCTGCGGACTTTCGGTTTTGCAGACATCGCTCAGCCAGCGGCAGCGCGTCGGCTTCGAGGCCAAACCGCCGAGCCGTCTCGAAACTCCAGCCGAACGCTTCGTCGAGATCGCTCGAATCGGGATGCTGTTCGACATACTTGGTCACGTCGTGCAGCAATTCTTTCTGACGAGCGATGACCACGTCTTGAAACGTCTTCTTGCCGGTCGGTTTCGTATCGTCCGATTGCCCACGATCCGTCGCGAAGGCAGATACGAGTAGAACCCACAGAACCACCAACTTTCGCGAACACCGACGTGGCAACGACATGTGACTCTCCCAAATTGAATTTTGGCTAGCCAAGAAGCTCGCCGAGGGTTGTTATGGCGGTCATTCTAGGCCGCAATCCAAACGCGGAACCACCGTCGGCGACGGCATAATCGGACCTCGCTCTCGGCCGCAACTCTCGATTCATCCGGTTTTTTGGCCGTTGCTCAGGTTGTGCCGAATGTTTATCGTTGCCCGCCGGTTTAGCAGCGGCGGACCTTTTTTCGCCAGCGGTTTCGATGCCAAGGAGTTCCACCATGTCACAAGACAATCTTCCTCAGCCGCCCGATGACGACTCCGAGGGCAAGCGGAAGTTCAAAGAGATCCCCGCGTGGGGAGTCAGTCTCGGCCTGCACATTTTAATCTTTGTGTTCTTCGCCTGCTGGACGTTGCCGATCGTCCGCGAGTCGCTCGCCGAACTGGTCGTCAGCGAAGTCGAGGAACTGCAAGAGCCGGAATTCAAATTCGATGTCGCAGCCACAGATCAAATTGGTAATGGCGGCACCGGCGATACGCTCAGTCCATCGCTCGCGGCGGCCGGATCGGCCAGCGCATCACCGCAGGTTGAGACCTCGAAGCGGCTCCAAGAAGAGATCGTGAAAGTCAACCTCACGCCAACCGCAACGATCGGCGATGTCGCGACTGACTCGCTGGGCAAGACGGTCGAAGTGCGCGGCGGCACCGAAAACCTCTCCGGTGACTTCGGTGGGAAAGGGACCGGCGGAGGGACCGGCGGAACAGCCGGAACGATCGACCGACTCACCTTTGAAATCATGGCCTCACTGAAAGAACGCAAGACACTGGTTGTCTGGCTGTTCGACGAATCGACCTCGATGAAGGTCCGCCGCGACACCGTCGCCGAGCGTTTCGAGAACATCTACAAGCAGCTCGGCCTGTTGGACGTCGAGACAAAGAATGGTGTGCTCAAGTCGGCGATCGTCAGCTTCGGCAAAGATTTTCACTTCATCTCGAAGGACGCGACCGACGACATTCCGCAGCTCGTGAAGCTGGTCAAAGAGAACATCCCCAACGATGACAGCGGTAAAGAAAACGTCTTCGGTGCCGTCGAAAAAGCGGTGGCCAAGTACCGCGACTACCGCAGCCGCGAACATCGTAATTGCCTCTTAGTCATCGTCACCGACGAACGAGGCGATGACTTCGACAAGCTCGATCAGTGCATCCAGGCCACGTCGGCTGCCGGCTTCAAAGTCTTCTGCGTCGGCAACGCCGCTCCGTTCGGCCAAGAGAAAGGTTACGTCCGTTGGACCTACGACGATGGCGGCAGTGAAGAACTGCCAGTCGATCAAGGCCCGGAAACGGTGGCCCCGGAATATGTCAATTTGCCGTTCTGGGGTGTGTCCGGCGGCGACCTCGTCCGCATGACAGCGGGTCTCGGCCCGTATGCTCTCACGCGATTGTGCGCCGAAACGCAAGGCGTCTATCTCATTGCCGAGGACACTGGCAAGGGTGTCCGATTCGACCCGGCAGTGATGCGCAACTATCTGCCCGATTATCGGCCGATCAAGTTTTACACCAAGGATCTCCAAGCAAATCGCGCCAAGACGGTGCTAGTCGATGCCGCTCGCAAAACGCTCGGTGAAAAAACTCCGACGCCAGAGGTCATTTTTCGCGCTGACACCGACGCGGCTCTGCGAACGGAACTGAATGACGCTCAGAAGCCGCTGGCCGTCTTGGACTATAAGCTCAACGAAATCGTCACTCTGTTAGAGCAGGGCGAAAAAGATCGCGCGAAGATTAAGGAACCGCGATGGCAAGCCTCCTACGACTCCGCCTACGGCCGAGCACTCGCCATGCGAGTTCGTTCATTCGGCTACAACATGATGCTGGCACAAATGAAGGCCAATCCCAAGACGTTTGAAAACAAGAACGACAACACTTGGGAGTTGGTTGCTTCCGATGAAATTACGACCGGCGTGCAGATCAAGAAGATGGCCGCGAAGGCTCAGGAATATCTCGAACGAGTCGTCAATCAACACCAAGGCACTCCGTGGGCGAAGCTTGCCGAACGTGAACTGAGCAAACCGATGGGCTGGTCTTGGAAGCCAATCCACAAAGACTACGCCGCGATCGAACGAGCCATGGCTCAAGCCAAACGCGGCCCGATCTTCGCCGACGAAGAAGAGAAGAAAAAAGCCGAAGCCAAGAAGAAGATGGTCGAGCAACGCAAGAAGCCAAATCTCTAACCGCCTTACCGATCGCCAACGAAAAAGACCGCTGGGACCAAAGCCCAGCGGTCTTTTTCATTGTTGTGGCGCACAAGCCCGCATGCACCTCACGTTCAACAGGCCGTTAATAGCGATAGTGCTCCGGCTTATACGGGCCTTCGGTCGGAATGCCGAGGTAATCGGCCTGGGTGGGGGTCAGCTTCGTCAGCTTCACGCCGAGCTTCTCCAAGTGAAGGCGAGCGACTTCCTCGTCGAGCTTCTTAGGCAGGCGATGCACGCCGATTTCGTATTTGTCGGGATCACTCCAGATGGCCATCTGTGCGAGCACTTGGTTCGTGAAGCTGTTGGACATTACAAAGCTCGGATGTCCAGTCGCGCAGCCAAGATTCACCAAACGCCCTTCAGCTAGGACGATGATCGCCTTGCCGTCGGGATAGACCCACTTGTCGACTTGCGGCTTGATCTCAATCCGTTTGACGTCGCCGCGACGCTTGAGGTGGCCGATGTCGATCTCGCTGTCGAAGTGGCCGATATTGCAGACGATCGCGTGATGCTTCATGCGGTCGAGATGCTCGCCACGAATCACGTCGCTGCAACCGGTGGTCGTGACGAAGATATCGCCTTGCGTGGTTGCGTCTTCCAGCGTGGTGACTTCGTAGCCCTCCATCGCCGCTTGCAACGCACAGATCGGATCGATCTCGGTGACAAGCACGCGAGCACCGAGACTCTTCATCGAATGCGCACAGCCCTTGCCCACATCGCCGTAACCGGCAACGACGACCACTTTGCCGGCAATCATCACATCGGTCGCACGCTTGATGCCGTCAGCCAGCGATTCGCGACAGCCGTAGAGGTTATCGAATTTGCTCTTCGTTACGCTGTCGTTGACGTTGATCGCCGGGAACAACAGGTTGCCGGCTTCGTGCATTTGATAGAGCCGATGCACGCCAGTCGTGGTCTCTTCGGTGACACCGCGAATGTTCTCGGCGGTGCGGCGGAAGAAGCTGTTGTCCTCCTGCTGAATCTTCGCGAGCAGCTTCAGGATGACTGCGTACTCTTCATTGGTTGCGGTCGAAGCATCCGGCACCGACTCGGCCTTTTCGAACTCAACTCCCTTATGGACCAGCAACGTCGCGTCGCCGCCGTCATCGAGGATCATGTTCGGAGTCCCGCCATCCGGCCAGCGGAAAAGTTGGTCGGTACACCACCAATATTCTTCGAGCGTCTCACCCTTCCAGGCGAAGACTGGGACACCTTTCGGGGTGCTCGGTGTTCCGTGCGGACCGACCGCGACGGCCGCCGCCGCTTCGTCCTGCGTCGAGAAAATATTGCAAGAGGCCCATCGAACCTGAGCGCCCAGCTCGGTGAGCGTCTCGATCAGCACGGCGGTCTCGATAGTCATGTGCAGACTACCGGCGATGCGGGCTCCCTTGAGCGGCTTTTGCTTTCCGTATTTCGCTCGCAGCGCCATCAGGCCGGGCATTTCGATTTCAGCCAATTCGATCTTCTTGCGACCTAGGTCGGCGAGATTGATGTCCTTCACTTGAAACGGCAAAGCTTTGGTCGTGGTTTTTTGGGCAGCATCCAATGCGGCAGGCATGAAAAACTCCTAAAGCAATAAGAAATCAAATCGGCCGACAGCATCCAGCAACACCGCCGAGAGTGTCCTAACCGGGCTTGTGAGTGCGGATTAACTTAGGTGATCGCGCCTCAATCAGCAACGGGCGAAACACAGTTCTCAATTTCTCTCGATACCGCTTTAGGAATTCGCTCAACAGCTTGGAATGCGGAGCACCGGCACGTCCAATTCCACAACGCATGTATGCCACACACAAAAATGGCGACCAAGATTTCTTGGCCGCCATCCCTATCACTGTCGGTGATTTGATCAACTACTTATCACCCTCCGCTTTCTTCTCGTTTCCCTTGTCCCCGTCCTTCTTTTTCTCAGCGGCCTTCTTCTTGCTTTCCTCGTTTGCTGTCTGAAGCGCTTTCTTCTGATCCACAGTCAAGACTGCCTCAACCTCGGCCTGCTCCTTGGCTTTCAGATCCGCAATTTGCTTTTGCAACGCAGCAATATCCTTGTCGTATTTTCCTTGGATCTCGTAGATTTTCTTCCGTTGATCGTCGTTCACTCCAATCTTCGCGTAATTGGCAGGCAGACGACCTTCTGCTTTTGCT
>JAYVQJ010000658.1:0-6449 GCA_043777235.1 Planctomycetia bacterium | reverse complement strand
TACGGCAAACTCGCAAAGGCCGAGAAGAAGTAAGCAAGGGCGCGGCCCTTCTTAAACTCAAACAACCCCGGCACGAGGGATCATCCTTCGTGCCGGGGTTGTTTGTTTTGTCGGTCTGCGCGAAGCGTCTTGTCACTCGGCTTTGATCGCCGTTGTATCGACCGGCTCAGTGGGGTCGGTTTGAGCGACTCGCGCTGGCGATGTTCTGGTCGATCTCTCCGTGACAGACGTTTCCAAGTCGCGTTCGAGTTCTGCGAGGATGCCGTCGTCGATTTCCGGGAGTTCTCGCGGCGGAAGTTGCGACAATGACTTGCCTGTCGATTCTTCATCGTTGGCATCGGTCGTGCGACGAATTGAGGGGCTCGGTTTGGCGGGTTTGAACTTCGGCTTGCGATTCGTTGAGTCCGCCGAGTTGGAGGCATCGGCCGAATGCTCAATCGTCTTGCTGTTGGGTGGCGAGGCGGGCCGCTGTGTTTTCACGGGCGGCTCGGACGAACTGCGGCCGGAGTTCCCAGTGCCTCGTGAGCCGCTCGTCGAACGTGTCTCGGCGCGATCGGGAATCGCGAGCTTCATGCCGATCTTGAGATCGTTCGGGCTTTTCAGTTGGTCGCGGTTCGCTTGAAAGACTTCTTGATATCGAGCTTGGCTCCCCAAGTATTTGCCAGCGATCGAAGAAAGCGTCTCACCGTCAACAACTGTGTGCATGCGGCCTTTCGCTGTCGTGGCGGTGGCGACATCCGTGGTGCTTCGACGAGTTGCCGAGCCATCATTGTTAGCGACATCCCATTCGCTGTTGTGCAAAGGGATCGGAACGGCCGGAGCATCATGCGGCGGCACGAGCGTTGACGGATCAGTGCTCCTCGGATTGCGATCGTTGCCGTACAGTGGGTCACGTGATCCATTTACGCGGCTCCGTTGTGCGGTCCCCTGCCCCGGAGACGAACTGTCTCGCAAGAAGTCCGGCAGATCGCTCTGGTCGAATCCATTCGGCGAACGCTCCGTGCGACGAGCACCGGCCGACGGTTGTCGCGAATTGTTTTCCGAGTACGGAACTCGGCCGCCGTGAGCGATCTCGCGATCCAGCTTCTGCGGGTCGCGGAGTTCCGGGCCATTGTTGCGAGGAGCATCGTCTCGAAAGAAGAATGCTCCGACGATGCTGCACAGCAGAATGGCCAACGCCAATCCAACTTTCTTGTCGCGGTGCATGACTTGAGTCTCCTTCAACGCGGTGAACACACAAGGTGCGATCTGGAGGAGAATGTGCCCTATGCGCGGACGTTGACGGTTGGAAACACGCCGGCAACTCACGAATTCCAGGCATGACCGGTCGGATGCTCCGGTCTTGAGCGATTTGCATGGCTCCGAAGAATTTTTACTGAAGCTGTCCGGCCGACGATTTGACTTCGGCATAACCGCTGTTTGGGGCACGATCGACACCTCCAGACAGTGTCCGGCGATACTCGATGTCACTCCACGGCTGGCCAATGTTTCAAACTGTGAAGGGTACGCCGCTATGTAACCCGCAGCGTGAGCGAGGGAATGCCCCGGAACTCCCTCGCTCACGCTGCGGGTTACATGTCTGAGACCGGACAATGAGCCAGCCGTGGATGTCACTCAGCACTTCGTTTCGGACCCATTCGTCATTTGATATCTTGCCCCACTCATTCTTGTGCGAGTGGACATTCCGAAGACGTCAGCGAGGTTGTTGCATCGTGTCGATCATTGTGCAGAAATTTGGCGGGACCAGCGTGGCGACCGCCGAGAAGATTTTGGCGGCGGCTCAGCGAGCGGTGGATGCCAAGCGTCAGGGACATCAGGTGGTGATGGTCATTTCCGCTCGCGGGCAGAAGACCGATGAGCTGGTCGATCTGGCCAACGAGATTTCGGACAACCCGCCCGCTCGTGAAATGGACATGCTGCTGGCGACAGGCGAGCAGGAAGCGGTCGCGCTCGTCGCGATGGCGATTCAAGAACTTGGCGAGCCGGCCGTCAGTCTGACCGGTGCTCAAATCGGAGTGCTCACCGACAACACTTTCACGAAGGCTCGCATCAAAAAGATTTCGACCGAGCGAATGAGAAAGGCACTCGACGAGGGCAAGATCGTCGTGGCCGCTGGCTTTCAGGGAATCGACGACGACTTCAACATCACGACGCTCGGCCGAGGCGGCAGCGACACAACGGCGACCGCACTGGCCGCCGTGCTGCAAGCGGAAGAGTGCGAGATCTACACCGACGTCGAAGGAATCTTCACGACCGATCCACGGATCGTGAAGAACGCTCGCAAGCTCAATCGCATTTCGTACGACGAGATGCTCGAACTGACGAGCCTCGGCGGCGGCAAGATGCACTCGCGGTCGATTGAGTTCGCTAAGAAATATCGCGTGCGGCTGCGCGTCCGGCCGGGATTCAACAACACGCTTGGCACGTTGATCTGTCCAGAGGCCGATGAAAACGCACCAATTGCGACCGGCTTGGCTCTCGTTAAGGATGAGGTCCGCGTCAGTCTGTGCGACATCCCCGATCGCCCCGGCGTGATGAGCCTGATTTTTGCAAAGATGGCTCAGCGAAAAATTCCGATCGACATGGTCGTGCAGGACGTCGCCAGCGAGGGACTCGCGCAGATCTCCTTCACGGTTCCGCAGAACGATCTCGCCGAGACGCTGACCGCCGCGCACGAAGCGGTCAGCGAACTCGGAGCCGGCATGGTCCAACACGGAACCAACTTGGCGAAGGTCTCCAGCGTCGGGACCGGGATGAGGCATCACACCGGCGTCGCGGCCACGATGTTTGAAGCACTCGCGGCCAAGGGGATCAGCATCGGCATGATCACGACCGGCGACATCAAGATTTCCTGCCTCGTCGATCGCAGCCGCTGCCAAGAGGCTCTGCTGGCCGTGCATGACGGATTCAAGTTACACGAGGAATCGGCCGTTGCTCCGCCGGTGGGATTTGAAGCGAAGGCCGAATCAACGCTGTCGCATCACTCGCGGGATGAACTCGAACGAGACGTCGTCAGCCGGCTCTCGCACATGGAAGACATCGTCGTCAGCGAGGTGCTGCTCGACACCGATCAGTCGCGAGTCAGTATCCGCAATCTGCCCGACGAACCGGGAGTCGCCGCGAAGATTTTCACCGCCGTGGCCGAAGGTGGAGTCATGGTCGACATGATCGTCCAGAACATCAGCCAGCGCGGCCACGCGAACTTGTCGTTCACGGTCCTGCGGAAAGACCTCGATCAATGCCTACTGCTGGTTCGCGAGGTGCTCGAACCGTGGTCCGAAGCCGCCCTCAGTTACGAGCGCGACATCGCCAAGCTGAGCGTCATGGGGATCGGGCTCCGCAGCCACACGGGCGTCGGCGAGAAAATGTTTCGCGCTCTCGCAGGAGCCAACGTCAACATCCAAATGGTCAGCACCAGCGAAATCCGCATCAGCGCGGTCGTCTCACCGAACGACGGCCAACGAGCTCTCGATGCCTTGCTCAAAACGTTTGATCTGTAGATGCGAATCACGCGCCTCACTGCCTACCACGTTCGCATCCCTCTGAAGCACAAAGTGCGTCATGCGTCGCACGTCCGCGAAGAGACCGATTCGCTGGTCGTGCGCTGCGAACTCGACAACGGAGCGATCGGCTGGGGCGAGGGCTTGCCGCGGCCCTACGTCACCGGCGAGACGATCGACGATGTTTGGAGCCTGCTGACCAACAGCGATTTGATGCGGCCATTGAGCGATCCGTTCGACAGTCTTGCTCAGGCCATCTCACTCACGGAGCGGATCAAGTTCAAGGTTACGAATCACGATTCCCTGTTCGTTGAGCGAGGCTGCTTCGGCAACTCGGCACGCTGCGCCATCGAACTCAGTTTGCTGGATGCCGCCGCTCGATCAGAGGGTGTGCCGCTTTCGCGAGTCACCGAACTGTTGCCGGAAACGTTCGGGATTCGCGAGCCGCAATCACAGGTTCGATACTCCGCTGCAATCACGGCCATGTCACCGTGGGCGACAACGGTGCGTGCTTGGAAGATTCGGCTCTACGGCTTCCATCAATGCAAAGTCAAAGTCGGTGTCGCAGGAGTCGCCGATGCCGAGTTGCTGCGCCGCATTCGTGGAATCCTGCCGGCGAGCCGAATCGATCTCCGCATCGACGCCAACGAAGCATGGACGTGCGCGAATCTCGAAAGTCAACTTGCGCCGCTGCTTCCCTTCGATATCACATCGCTGGAACAGCCGGTCCCGCACAACCAAGTGACCGGCCTGAGCAAACTACGCGGCCGCATCGGCGTGCCGTTGATGCTCGACGAATCGCTATGCAGTTTGACCGACGCGCATCGAGCGATCGAAGCCGGCACCTGCGATCTGTTCAACATCCGGTTGTCAAAATGCGGCGGGATGATCTGGTCGCTGCGTCTCGCTGCGATCGCGCATCAGGCAGGACTTGGATATCAACTTGGCTGCCAAGTCGGCGAGACGGGGATTCTCTCCGCCGCCGGTCGTCACTTCGCATCTTCCGTCGCGAACATCCGCTATCTCGAAGGGAGCTACGACCGCCATCTCGTCCGCGAGCGTCTAACCGTTCAAGACATCACGTTTAGTCGACGTGGACAAGCTCCTGCGCTGACAGCTCCTGGCTTGGGCGTCGATGTTGATGAGGCGGCGCTGAAGCGAGTCACCGTCCGCGAGCAACAAATCCCCTGAATACAGTTGTGGGGACGCTACGGTTTCGGAATCCGTGCCACTTCGGTTCGACCTTCAACAAGCAGATACTCGGCGTCGGCCGGAACATTCTGAAACGACTGCTCGCGTCCCGATGGCCAGCGGACGAAAATTTCATCCACAGTGACACTGTCGCCAAGTCCGAAGAGCAGTTGTCGGTGGTTTGTCGCTTGATAGCCGTCCCCACCGGTCAACTGCTTCATGCGAGTGCGACCACCAGCAGTGAGCTTCACGACCGCACCGATCGCGTCGCGATTGGACTCGACCCCGCGAAGTTGAAGAGCCAGAAAGTGGCCCGTCTCGGCGGTTTGATTCGTGACCAGACAGACCGGCGAATTGATATTCGAAACCACGAAGTCCTCGCGACCGTCTCGGTTCCAATCAATCCGAGCCAAACCGCGCCCCAACAATTCTTGTTGGAAGTAGTCTCCTAATTGCTGCGCCGGAAGCTCGGTGAATCGGCCACCTCCCACATTGGCGAAGTACTGCGCTTGCATCCGAAATGGGATGCCGTGTGAGCGAAAGTCATCGACGTGTCCGTTCGCGACAACGAGGTCCGGCCAGCCGTCGAGGTCGCCATCAATGAACTGCGTACCAAATCCAAGTTTGGAAAGGCTCGGTTCCTTCAGTCGCGCGGTGTGAGAAACGTCCGAGAAGATGCCTCCCGGAAGTTGTCGGTAGAGCGTGTTGTACTCATTGTAAAAATTCGTCACGAAGAGATCGGTCAGGCCATCGCCATCCGCGTCGTCCGCCGCGATTCCCATCGACGCTTGAGCTTTGCCTCCCAAATCAAAGGCACAGCCGGCGATGACTCCCTGCTCGACGAACTTTGGAGGCTCTGACGGACTGTTGGTCAAATTGACAAACAGAAAGTTGGCCGTCGTGTCGTTGGCGACGAATAGGCTCAACCGACCTGAACCATCGAAATCACCCGCCACGATCCCCAACCCCTTTCCATCCGAAGCATGAATTCCCGACTGAGCGCTGATGTCCTGAAACGTCCCGTCGCCGCGATTGAGGAACAGCCGATCTTGTTCGGCATCGAAGACCGCCGGAGAGCATGTTCGAGGAGTGTTGTCACGCTGCTTGTCGTGGCAAACATGCTCGAAGGGTTTGCGACCTTCGAGATATGTCACGTCATAGATTTCCGGCAGGCCATCGCCATTGAGATCGGCGATCATTGCACTTGTCGACCACGCATTGTCTTGCAGTCCGGCTTCGCTCGTCACATCCAAGAACGTCCCGTCTCCACAGTTTCGATACAGCCGGTTCGCACCGATGTTGCAAATGTAGAGATCCTGAAAGCCATCGGAGTCATAGTCTCCCGCCGTGACACCATGCGTGTAACGCTCGTCCCCCAAGCCGCTCTGTTCGGTCACATCGACGAATTGTTCGCCACTCAGGTTGCGAAACAATCGGTCGAGGGATTTCGTCTGACCCGGCTTCGGCGGCCAATCACAACCTTGAGTGAGATACAGATCGGGCCAAGCGTCGCCGTCGAAGTCGATCACTCCGACTCCACCGCCAGGGCCTTCCCAAATTTGCATGCCCGCGTTTTTCGAATCGTGGCCGTTGAAGTACGTGAAATCCAATCCGACCTCATGTGCCCGATCGTGAAACTTGACGCCGTTCATCCACCGCGAACCTGTAAGCAACGGCTCGTTCGATGGCTTCTCCGAAGAGACTTCCCATTTCGGCAACGGGAACTTCGATTTGTCGAGCGACTCCGCGAGCCGCATC
>JAYVQJ010000657.1:0-1683 GCA_043777235.1 Planctomycetia bacterium | reverse complement strand
TAGCGAATGATCGTTGGTCGATAAGTGCCAGCCATGTCGAAAACCTTTCTGAGAACGCCACGCGCCAGCCGCTCGCGGTTCTCAGGTCGCGAGTCGGCCAGCGGCGGCAAAGGTTGAACTGCGGAACTACCTCGCCGCTTCGTTGGTCGCGGCGGAACGAAAGAAGTCGGACAAGCCGGCGAAACCTTTGCGTCGCGCGGCGGATTCAAACAACAACCGCTCTTCGGAAGTCAGACGGACGTTGACTTGCTGGTGTCTGGCCCCTTCACGAGCCGGAGCCGGCGGCGACTTCCCCGATTCGATCAGAAACGCGACCACCCCTTGCATCGCCTTGCGAGTCTCGGCCACGCATTCGTCAGCCGTCTCGCCATCGGCGAACACTTTCGGAAATTCCAACCCGCGTCCGTACCAATGGTCGTCTTCGCAATGCAGAACGACTTGGTACTGACTCACAAGCCGCTCGGCTTCCGCCATCACGGCCGAATCGAACGGACGATCTTCGCCTTTGGCGAACTTACGACTTCGCGGAGCCACTGTCTTCGTCGCGGAGCTTTTCGATTTGACGGACATAGAACGGTTTGACCTTTCCCCGGTGAACCGGAATCGACAACGGTTGCCGTCCCGCTTTCGTGAAAATGTGATGCGACCCGCTGATTCGAGCCAACACATAGCCGGCCCGGTTCAAGAGCTTCTCAACTTCACGGAACGGCGTTTCGCTGGGCATGGTGAGATTGTCTAGCAATCGGGATGCTGAATCAAGAGCGTTGGAATTGAGAAACGAAATCGCGAAGCATGTCACCAGCGCGAATTGGTTCTGAAGTTGTGCCAGCGTCGTCACCCCGTTCCGGTCTGCGGAACATTTCAGGGGTCAGCAGCCTGCGCAGACGGCGATGACCACGATCCTCTTGCTCGCACGAAATCAAGTTCCATTGGTGCTCGCCGACAATGTGAGCGAACAACGCGGCGGGATTGTCTCCGACTTCCAAGGCCCGCTCGGCAGCGGCGAAGACGTTGAGCCGATCCGTTTCGTTGTCCCGGACCACCGGATTCTTTCGCTGCGTCGCCGCGTCGAACCACGACAGCAGCGTCGCATCGTCACGCAAGTCGGCATTGGTGAGCTTCGCGAAGATGCTCGGCTGTTTCGGCGATGGCTCTGGCTTGGAACAACTCGCCGATGCTGGCGGTTGTTGTTCAACGTCCGTTGTCGGCGTTGAAGCCGGCCGCGACGTGCCTCGAAACCGAAAGCGGCTCGCGCGGCCAGTCTTTTGACTTCCCTTCTCGGCGACTTCGATGACGCGGTCCACTTCCAAGAGCTTCAACCAGCGTGACGCGGTGCTCGGATCGACTCGGAAGTATTGCCCCACGGTGCGAGTCGCCAAGTAGAAGGGAGCTTCCCCGGTGGCTCGTTGCAGTTCACGACACACGGACGCGAGTTGTCGGAGCGGTTCCGATTCGTAGTGCCGGACGCATTCCGGCGGCTCGGCGGCGAAAGCGGCGGCGATGATGTTGGCCATCGGTTCTTTGCCTTTCGGAAATTTGACGCGCGGCCAACCGTGGATGAAGTCGGCCAACGTCTCTTCAAAAGCCGGCGTCCCGATGAACGGCTTGGCCAGATTGTGCCATTGCCTCACCAGCGGTTGAAGCTGGTCAAAGCCGGCGTCACTTAATCCCGGAACCGCCTTC
>JAYVQJ010000656.1:0-1686 GCA_043777235.1 Planctomycetia bacterium | reverse complement strand
GTCTTGAAACTGGCTCTCGCTAACTTTGGATGTGCGGTGACAACCATGAATCGATCACTTCAAAAACTGTTGCTTGGCGGATGCTTGTTGCAGGCCGGTGTCGGCATGCACATGTCATCCACCGCTTTCGCGCAGGATGCCGCTCCGAAGTCGGGTGTTGTCACGACGAGTGGTTCGAATCGAATCTTCGAATACGCCATCGTGATCTTGATCTTCGGAGCGGCGCTGTTCGCTGTCTGCCGCTCTAGCCGGCGCAACATGTGACGATGAGCATTCTTTCAAGGAACTCGGCCGCTGCATCGACGGGTCGCCGAGTGGTCGTCACCGGCATCGGTTTGGTCACTTCGTTTGGCGCTGGCCGAGAAGTCTCATGGTCTGCGATTCGATCTGGCCGCAGCGCCGTTTGCCGATTTGACACGAGCAACTTCGGCGGATCGCTGCCGTCGGACGCACGCTGGGCCGGAGCTTCCGCGCCACGCGAATTTCTCTCATGTGCGGATGACGAGCCGGTTGTCGCAATGGCGCTGACGGCCGCTCGCGAGGCAATGACCGACGCCGGCCTGTCAAACATTTCCGAGCGAGGCGGCTGCGTGATTGGCACGAGCAAACCGGGACTGCGAAGTTTCGCTCGCGCCGTAGGACAGGTTTTCAACCTGCCGGGCCAGCCAACGACGAGAGAGCCATGCCGAGACGGGCACGTTGAAAACCTGGCCTACGAATTCTGGCCGAACGCGGCCACTCGCGCGGTAGCGAGCGAATGGAATCTGCTCGGCCCGGCGTTGTGTCCAGTCGCGGCCTGTGCGACGGGGCTGGTCAGTTTGATCCGTGGAGCGGACCTGATCCGATCACACGAATGCGACGTCGTGTTGGCCGGCAGTTCAGATGCCTCGCTGGTGCCGATCGTGCTCGGTTCGTTTCAACGTTTGGGAGTCATGGCTCGCGGATTCGACGAGGCGTCCTCAGCCTGTCGCCCGTTCGACGCGACGCGATCCGGTTTCGTGATCGGTGAAGGAGCGGCGGTGTTGGTGCTCGAAGATCGCGAACATGCGAACGCTCGCGGAGCAACCGTGATCGCCGAGTTTGTCGCGGGGGGAATGGCCAGCGATCCGAGCGGCCTGACTCAAGTCGATCCGCAAGGGACGTCGCTCGCTTGGTTGATTCGCGACGTGTTGCGCCGAGCGAACGTGTCACCGACAGACATCGACGCGATCAACCTGCACGGCACCGCGACTCGAACCAATGATGTTGCGGAAACACGCGCGGTTCGATCCGTATTCGGAACGGCGGCAGATCGGATTGCCTGTTCGAGCCAAAAGGGAGCGATCGGACATCTTCTTGGCGCAGCCGGCAGCGTCGAGTCCGCGCTGGCGGTGTTGTCGCTGCGAGATCAAGTCGTCCCGCCGACGATCAACTTGCGGTCTCCTGATCCCAATTGCGATCTCGACTACGTCGCGAATGTTGCTCGACCGATGCCTCTGCGAAACGTGCTGAAAGCGTCGCTCGGCTTCGGCGGCCACTTGGCGGTGGGTTTGTTTCGGCGATAGATGCCTCGACATGCGGAATTCGAACACCGTGCGTCAAGTTTTATGAGCCGGCACGCGCTAGCGCAATGGCACTTACTTTACCCCAGTAACCCGCAGCGTCAGCGAGGGAAACAAAGGGAAACGCCTCTTGTCATCGCCCTCG
>JAYVQJ010000655.1:0-6463 GCA_043777235.1 Planctomycetia bacterium | reverse complement strand
CGGTTCGCGAGTCCACCGAAGTTCCGAACCGGACGCTAGCGCGTGCCGGCTGATTTGCCGTACCCGAAAATTAGGCTGTGACAAAGTACTAGCACGGTCCACAAAACGCGGACAGCGTGTCGTTTTCAATTGGACCTGTCAAACGCAATGACACAATTTGAGTGTCAAAAGAAGTCACGGCCCTCTTCACTCAGTCTTTGATGGTTGATCGTTGTCCTTTGCGGATTTAGAAGTCAGCTCTAACAGCGCGTCGTTCTTGGAGGGATCGCGATCGACGGTGATCGCCAGACCCGAAGTATCGGGGCTGGTGTATTTCACGGGGGACGTCAATTTTGGAGCCGTCGCTCCGACCTGCGGCGCGAACTGCAGCACACTGATGCGATGCCGGCCGACGAAGGCTTGCTCGACGTAGTCGCCGTCGATGTCGGTACGCAGAATGAATTCCCCCTCTTGATCGATAAACCCGACCGATTGACGAACGCCGCGCCGATCCGGCCACGTCATCAATTGACCGCCCCGCAGCGGCTGGCCATTGAGAGTGACTTTTCCTCGAAACTCCACCTTGGCCGGCAACCAAACGCTGTGCCACCACTTTTCGCCGCCGCCGAACGTCCACCAAGACACTCCGCCGATTCCGGCAACCAACAGCATGACCGCGATCAACAGCAAACGGCGCAACGAGGCTCGTGGGCGGCCGATTGGCTTGCCAGAGTTCGCTGATGTGGTCCGTTCATTCATTTCAAAAATCCTCGATCGACGACGATTGGCTTGGCATCCGTCTGGTCTGGTTCGGTCACGACATATTGATGTCCCGGCATTAGCGACTCCAGCGAGTGCTGAACTCCGTTGGGCCAATGAATTGAAACGACGATCGGTTCGTTTGGTTTGGACGTGACCAAGATTTGTCGCAGGTCATGCGCCGAAAGATAGCTGCCACCGCCGCGAACGGTGCGGACCTGTGACGTACCATTCGGCCCTTCAGTGACCAACTTCGTTCCGACCGCGTCACGATTGGATCGCGTTCCGACCAGTTGAATTTGAATGATGCGTGACTTCGCGTCGCGTCGCACGCCGTTCAAATTCCGCAGCACGGCAGGCGCGGCGTCCTGGTGTCCGATCACGACATCTGTCGCGCCGTCGTTATCCAGATCTCCGGCCGCAAGCCCACGCGCGCACCAGCGGGACTCAAAGTATTTCCCTGCGGACGTGCCGAGAAACTCGAAGCGTTTTCCGTTGTACTTCCAGGCCAACGGCGGCTGCTTGTACGACGCATCTTGGCCCAACAGGTGTCGATTGTTGTCGACGTGACCGTTCACCACGATCAAATCCAGTTGCTGATCGAGATCGAAGTCTGCGAACTGACATCCCCAACCGACCCACGGCAGTGACTCGCGCGCCAATCCGCGTTGATGAGCCACCTCATCAAAGAACTCACCGCGCAGGTTTTCGTAGTACGCATTGTGTTCGTCCTCGAAGTTCGTGACAAACAGATCCAACCAGCCGTCGCCGTTCACATCCGCCGCGTCAATTCCCATGCTGGCCTGCATGTTGCCGACGTAGTCGTAGGCGGCTCCCATCAGCTCTCCCACGCTTTCGAATTGAGTGCCGCCTCGATTCAGGAACAGCGAATTCGGGTGCAGATCATTGCCGACATACAAGTCGATCCAGCCATCGTTGTTGAAGTCGGCGGCGATCACTCCTTGGCCTCGCTCAGGTACTCCGGTTAATCCCATCGCTGCGGCAACGTTCTCGAATCGACCGTCGCCCAAGTTCCGATACAGCAGGTCATCGACCGGCTCAATCGAACGGGGGCTGCACACGATGCGGATGCCGCGAGCACGGTCGCCACAATACGGATTCGTCTCCAGCGTCCACTTGCCGTAATTGCAGACATACAGATCGAGCAACCCGTCATTGTCGAAGTCCAAGCAAGCGGCGCTGGCCGCCCACTCGGCATCATTCACGCCAGCGCTGGCTCCGACTTCCTCGAACGTCCCGTCACCTCGATTCAAGTAGAGCAGCTTTGGTCCGTAACACGTCACATACGCATCGGGAAAGCCATCGTGGTTGAAGTCGCCAACCGTCAGCCCCGCGCTGAAGCCGGTGTACCCCAGACCGGTCTGATCGGTCACATCTTCGAAATGCAGACCTCCACGATTGCGGTAGATGCGATTGCGAGGTTCTTTCCGTTTCACATCGACGGGAAATGGAGTCCCCGTCAGAAAGAACAAGTCCTGCCAACCATCAAGGTCAAAATCGAGCATCCCCAATCCGCTGCCGTTCGCGGACGGAAACGGCTTCTCGGCCGAGTCTCCTGAAACATGAACGAAGTCGATCCCGCTGGACGACGTCACATCCTCGAACCACGCCTCTGCATTCGATACCCCGCCCGCTGACTGGCTCGTCTTCGATTCGCTGCCACGTCCTTTGTCGACCACCGATGTTCCGGACGTCCCGGCATCGGTCGTGTCTGATTTCGACTCGCCACGACAACCCAGCACGTATCCGGCGAGCAACACGCAAAGTGAGCACGAGGCAACAACCCGAACGGTCAATCCGCCCATCACGTTATGGTTCCCGAATTCAGCCTCAACACGGAACGTCAAAAGAGATCTCCTCGCGTTCGTTCTCTCAACACTCAAAAGTTCTGAACCGGAATTCCTTCGAGCGGCGGCAACTTGCCGCGACCTTTCACGGCACTCTCAAGCTGCTGCACAAACGAGTGCGGAGTGTCGTTATCACGAACCTGTTGCAACACACCTTCCGCTTCCGACCAATTGCCCGCTTCGGCGAATCGGTAGGCTCGCACGATTTGAGCCCAATACGAACTCGGTGCTTCCAAGATCAGTCGATCGACAACGGAGGCCACTTGTTTTCGCTGTCGCAACTGAGCCGTGCGAGCTTGCCAGACGGCCGCTTTCTTGAGGTCTCCCAATCGCTGATACGCCTGTTGGAACAAGTAGGTCGTCGCCGGCTCCAGCGTCGCGCTTTCTTCCAGCGGGCTGAGCCATTCCAGCGCCTTTTGAGCGTTCCCCTCGCGCAGTGCCACATCAGCCAACCCTTCGCATGCTCGATGAGCTTCCGGGTTGAGCTTCAGCGCCTGTTCCCAGTGGGCGACCGCTTGCTCCGTGTCGCCAATCTGCAAATACGCTTGGCCGAGCGACTCTGCAGCATCCGCTGTCGGACGAGTTTCCAGGCTGCGCTTTAACACTTTGATCGCCTCGTCCCCTTTTCCCAAGCTGACCAATGTGCTGCCGTACTCGGTGAGAAATTCCTCCGGCGGAATAGTCAGCTTGTGCAAGTCCGGATCGAGCTCCAGAACTTTCTCGAAATGTGTGACCGCTTGTTCTTCATTCAACAAGTCGCTGTAGACGGTCCCCAAATACAAGTGCCCCACGACTTCGTGCCCCGGAATCGCAACCAGTCGCTTCGCCAATACGAGCGCCTCTTGCAATTGCCCCAACCGCATGTTGCAGACCATTAAGTCATACAAGCCGCTCGCGTCTTTCGGTTCCAATTGCAGGAATCGAGCCAGAATTGGTGCGGCCAGCGACCACTGTGACTGCATCAAATACGCCTGAGCCCACGCATGTAGATCGACGGCCGAGGCCGCACCGTGTTGCTCGAACAACCGCGTTGCTTCGCGAGGCTGTCCAACTTTCAGATGAATCCGCGCACGCAGAGCAAACACACGACTGTCATCCGGATAGTCTCGCTGATACGCCCCCACTTCGCGGATTGCGACGGAGACATCTCCCGACTTCATCAACTTCTCGACTGCCGCCAACGCCCGCTCTTGTTGTCGAGCCGCATACCACAGCGCTCCTCCCACCACGGCCATTGCCACGACGAAAAGCACGAGCCAGCGTGTCTTCGAAGTCCGCCATGTGCGTGCCTCACCCTGGTCGGCGTGAGCAGAGGCATCCTTTGCACGCGGTAATCCGGTCACGTTACGTCCACCGGGATCAATGGGTCGAAAGCAGCGAGACGGTCACGCGCCCGTCAACAACGGCACCAACATACCGAGGAGACGACGAGCCATTCAATCACCGACTCAACGACCGGTAGTGTCCTATTTTCAATGTAGCCCGGCGTCGCCGACATCGGGAATAGCCGACTTCGGCGAAGTCGGCCTACAAATTAGGACACTATCCAACGACCGCCAGTCAGACTGCGGAGTAACTTCACGAGAGCAATTCGCAGCGGTTACAAGATGTGAGACCACGAGATCAGGAGCCGCTGCGATGTTCGCTCGCCAATGGACCGCTGCCGCTCGCACCTTCGCGTGGATCGCGATTCTGTTTTCGCTGGTTGCCAATCGCGGAACCGCAGAAGAAATTGCCGCGAAGGACCGCATCGCACTGGATCACTTCGAACAACGGGTCCGGCCGCTGTTGATCGAGCGTTGCCTAAAGTGTCATACGGGTGACAAGGCGAAAGGGGGATTACGACTCGACTCCGCCGAAGCCGTGAGACGCGGCGGCGAATCTGGTGCGGTCATCGTGGTTGGCAAGCCCGAGGACAGTCCGCTCATCCGAGCCGTGCGGCATCAAGATGGTCGAAAGATGCCACCGAACGGCAAGCTGAGCGAATCGCAGATCGCCGACTTGGTGACGTGGGTTAAAGACGGAGCAGTTTGGCCCAATGAAGTCGCGGAAGCGTCTCGCATCGGAACAGAGGCCGGAGGTGTCCACCACGAACCAGCCAAGCCCAACGCGGGGGAACTCGCGAAGTCGTTGCAGCTTTGGTTGCGAGCGGATGATCTCGCACTGGCTGACGGAGAATCGGTTTTCGTTTGGCCCGATCACAGCGGACATGGCCGCGATATCTCGGCGACGAAAGGTGTCCGTGCCGACGGCGTCGGAATGCCGGCGAAGTTCGCGAAAGAGAGCACGCTGCAACGTCGATCGGCAGTGCGCTTCGAGACGACAACCGGCTTGGCCGCTTCGCCCGACAACCCGATTGCGATTCAAGGCGATGCGGAGCTGACGATGATGCTCGTCCTCAATCTGCAACCGCATGACGCTCAGCCGCCGTATGACGGAGTACTCGGCATCGGCAATCCTGCAAATCCGACCGGCGATCCCGGCCGGCCGTTGGCGGCGCTCGTGCAGATCAATCGCGGTGAAGACCACGCACTGCATTTCGCCGGAGGTTGGAATCACGATGCTTCGCTGGGAGCTGGGTCGTTCAAGCCGTTGTACGGTCGGTCGATCATTCTGAGCATCACGAAGCGACCTGGCCCGATGCGGACGACGACTCGGTTCTTCGTCAACGGCGAGTTGGTCAACAAGTCGGCCGATGGCTCAGTCGAAGGCCGCGACACGGTCCCCGATATTCAGCATCGCACCGACATCGGCGCGTACATGGGGAAGGCGGTCAGTTGGGCCGGCAGTATTCGGGGCGATGTCGGCGAGGTCGCCATCTTCAACAAGGCTCTGACCGATGCCGAGCGGCAAGCGGTCGAGGAACATCTCTCAGAGAAGTTCGCGATCGTGCTCGCCTCGCAAGTCGCCGCGACGCGAGCGACGTTCACTCCCGAAGAGAAAAACTTCTGGGCCTATCAATCGGTGCGCGACGCCGCTCCGCCGAGCATCAAGAACGAAGCGTCGATCAAGACGCCGCTCGACCGATTTATCGTCAGCAAGTTGGAAGAGCACGGGCTGACGCCGTCAGCGCCGGCCGACAAGCGGACGCTGATTCGCCGCGTGACCTTCGATCTCACCGGCTTGCCGCCGTCGCCGGAAGAAGTCGATGGCTTCTTAAAGGACGACTCGCCGCAGGCGTTCGAGAAGGTCGTGAATCGACTGCTCGATTCGCCGCACTACGGCGAGCGTTGGGGCCGGCACTGGCTGGATGTCGTTCGTTATGCCGAGAGCACCGCGAACGATGCGAACGCCGTCATGCGTTTCGCATGGCGGTATCGCAACTATGTCATCGACGCCTTCAATCGCGATCTGCCGTATGACCAATTTGTCGTCGAGCAACTCGCCGGAGATCTGCTGCCGCCGACTGACGATCTCAGCGCACGCATCCGGCGAACGATCGCGACCGGTTATCTGATGGTCGGCCCCAAGGCGCTGGCCGAGACAGACAAGGAGCAATCGCGGCTCGACATCGTCGATGATCAAATCGACGTGACCGGCCGAGCGTTCCTCGGCCTGACGATCGCGTGTGCTCGCTGTCACGACCACAAGTTCGATGCGATTCGAGCGGTCGATTACTACGCCCTCGCCGGCATCTTCCGCAGCACCGAGCCGTTCAAAGATGAGGCTCGCAACTCGTCGATGTGGTGGGAGTTTTCTCCGATCGAAGCTCCGGCCGAGAAACCGTTCTTGGTGATGGCTCCGAAGGAAACGACGCCACGAAACCTGCGAGTCCATGTGCGCGGTAATCGCTTCACGCTGGGGCAAGTGGTGCCGCGCGGGTTCGTGCAAGTCGTAGGTGGGGGGTGCCAGCCCCC
>JAYVQJ010000654.1:0-6469 GCA_043777235.1 Planctomycetia bacterium | reverse complement strand
CCACTGCCGATCCCGGAGCGCGGGGGTTGCATCGACGAATTGCGTCAAATCATCAACGTGACGGATTCGACGTGGCCACTGGTTGTCGGCTGGCTGCTGGTCTGCTTTCTTTTCGGCTGCAAGTATCCTTTGCTGGCATTGTTTGCCGAGCAAGGGGTGGGCAAGACCACGGTGGCGAATTTCTTGCGATCGCTGATCGACCCCAACATTGCCGCACTGCGGGCGGAGCCTCGCAACACGGATGACCTTATCATCGCGGCAAAGAATTCGTGGGTGGTCGCGTTCGACAATCTGAGCAGTATCCAAACTTGGCTGTCGGATGCGTTGTGCCGACTCGCAACCGGTGGCGGAGTCTCAAAAAGAAGCCTCTACACGGACGACGAAGAGACGATCTTCTCGGTGACTCGACCAGTGATGCTGACATCTATCGAGGACATCGCGAGCCGCTCGGACCTTCTCGACCGCTGCCTTGTGGCTCACCTGCCGACGATCCCCAGCGAACAACGAAAGACCGATGAGGAACTGCAAGCCACGTTCGCTGAGATGCGGCCCCGCCTAATTGGAGCAATCCTGGATGCCGTGGCTATCGGGCTGAAAAGAAAACACGAAGTCCATCTCACCCGATTGCCTCGAATGGCCGACTTCGCCAAATGGGTGGTTGCCTGCGAGCCGGGATTAGGATGGGAGCCGGGAACGTTTCTAGCCGCTTACGACGACAATCGCAGTGAGGCGAACGAACTCGCGCTTGAGTCCTCAATTGTCTGGAAGCCGCTGTCGGAACTGCTGTCTGACAAAGGAGAGTGGCGGGGGACGGCAGGCGAGATGAAGGAAACTCTTGAGCGTCGGACAAACACCAAGGCCCACAAAGGTTGGCCATCGACCCCAAAGGCGATGGGCGGGGCTGTTCGGCGAATCGCTCCAAACATGCGAGAGTTAGGATGGACGGTCTCATTCGATGGCCGCGAACCGGCAGGTCAACGACGAAAAATCATTGCCATTGAAAAGGCTTCGCCCAAAACGTGTCCAACGTCTCCGACACATCCAAACGCGCCATTTTGAGGACCGAAGATCGGGCTGAATCGGTCGTGCAAAGTGTCCAACATGGATGCCGAAAGCATCCGGACGGAAACATCGGGGCGTTTTATCGGACAGGTTGAAAGGCCAGAAATCGGTCACTGGTGACTTGGGACACGTTGGACAGATTGAAGATCGCGATCTCCTCAACTCATTCCAAAAGATACTCGGCGAAGGATACTTGACTTTAAGACATACATCGCCAAACTGCCGATACTTGACTGAGAAACATACAGCATGAAACCGATCCTCAACCAAATTCGCAAAGTCATCGAATCCAGTGACGTGAGCCGTTATCGGATCGCAAAAGACGTGGGAATTGACCAAGGCCAGATGAGCCGATTGATGAATGGTCAATCTAGTCTAAGCCTCGAAGCGCTGGAGCGACTCTGCGACTACCTCGATTTGGAAATCGTCATCCAGCCAAAGCCGCAGCGTGCCAAGAAACGGGAGAACTAATCGTGGCAAGCCTCAAATACGACTCCAAAAGTCGCAAGGCCATCATTCAATTCACGAATCGCGACGGAGACCGTAAGACACTGCGATTGTCGAATGTCTCCCGGACGGCGGCAGACCGATACTCGACGCATTTGACGCACCTCAATGACGTTCGACGGACAAATTCGTCTGTTCGTGGCGAGACGATTGAGTTCCTCAATAGCCTTGGAAAAAGAGATTACAAACGGTTGGTCAATCTGGAGCTTGTCGAGCCTCGCGGGTCGGATGAAGACGACAAGAAACCCACGAAATTGGGGGAATGGCTCGACGAATTCGCGCGGATGAAGTCGCCGGACTGGAAGCCTGCCAGCTTGGTCGTCTTTGGCCACACCCGCCGCAATCTGCTGGACTGCTTTCCGGCCGAAACATTGCTGGCCGATGTCACAATCCTGGATGCCGAGAATTTCGAGCGGCACTTGAAGACGGAAGAACTCGCAAAGGCAACTATGGCGAAACGCTGTTCAATCGCCCGCACCGTGTTTGAGGCGGCACGCAAGCATCGGCTGATCGAATCCAATCCGTTCCAAGATGCGAACATCAACGTCGTCACCAAGGGGAACAGCAAAAAGCATGTGTTCGTTGAACGGCAAGACATCCAAAAGATTCTGGACAGTTGCCCGGATACTGAATGGCGTTTGCTGATCGGACTGGCTCGGTACGGCGGTCTGCGCGTTCCCAGCGAGGCACTCAGCCTGAAATGGGAACATGTCAATTGGGAACGCGACGAGATGCTCGTTCCCTCGCCAAAAACTGAGCATCACGAGGGCCACGAAAGCCGATTGGTGCCAATCTTCGCCGAACTGCGACCACTGTTAGTAGAGGCGTCTGAGCAAGCCGAAGACGGAGCCGTGTGGGTCATCAATCGGCACCGCAGCCAAGTCAAAGAGGTCGGAACCGATTGGCAAGGGGTCAACCTGCGAACTCAGTTTGAGAAGATCATCAAGCGGGCTGGCTTGAAGCCGTGGGTCCGTCTTTGGGTCAATCTGCGCAGCACATGTGCCACGGAACTGACGGAAGAATTCCCGGCCCATGTGGTCAACAATTGGCTTGGTCACTCGGAGCGGATCGCCAACGAGCACTACCGCCAAACAACTCGCGAACATTTCGAGCGAGCCATCAAAGGCATCACCAAGGCGAACCCCTCCGGCGCGCTGCTCGTGGCGCTGCACCAAGAGACATCACCGAGCATCACGGAACAAAATCCGAACAAGCCAAGCGTTTCAAAACCCTTGCGAAATGCCGAGAAAACCAAAAAAGAAGCGGTTTCGCAGCGAACCGCGAAACCGCCAAGTTGGACGATACTGGACTCGAACCAGTGACCTCCACGATGTCAACGTGGCGCTCTAACCAACTGAGCTAATCGTCCGATAGGAAAGGGGGGCGAAGGGTAGAAGTCGCTCGAAACTTCGTCAAGCAGGGCACCTCGACGAGCGATTTCACTTGCCAACGAGACGAACGGTTCGATGTTGTGAGCCGATCAGCGGTTCGAAATCCCGCCGTCACTTCAGCGGCATCGGCCAACGCCGCGCGGCGGAGATGTGGCTGAGCACGGTTCAAACACTCAATTTCTAGTGGTGACGGGAGGCGATGCCCCTATCGCTCGGCAACTTCTAACGTACCGGAGAACAGAATGGCTTGATCGAGATTAGGCGTGCCACGCTCGGCGACGACCAGGCCATAACGTCCGACGCTTAATTTGTTCGTGTATTCGGCAGCGAACGAAATCACTCCGTCACGGCTCGCGACGAAACTCAGATATTGGCCCGCACGCTCGACCACACCGTTGCGACCTTGTTCGATCACCAAAACTTGAATTGAGGATTCTCGATCATCCAAATCTTTCCAAAAGACCACGCGGCGAAACTGCACTTCCAACGTGGCCTTCTGGTCTTTCACGACCGTCGTGCTCTTGTTCGGTCGGACTTCTGTGGAGTTGACGCGAAAACGGATCGACTCGTACCGGTCATAGGCCACTTTCGGAAGTGTTTCAGGGGGCTTCGGTCCCGATGAACCACAGCCGATGGCAATGCAACCAACCAAGATCGCCGAACAGCACGTTTGCAGCATCTGAGCCCCGCAATCCAAAAATCTACGGAAAAGAAACCGGCTCGTGGCCATTTCTCGTCCCGACGGCGCGCCACACATTTCGGGCGACACCGTTTCCCACGAATTTCACCGCACCATCGGCAAACAGCACGTTGACTCCCGCACGATGATCGCTGGACGACGCGTATGTGGAATGGGGCAAGTCGAAATTGAAATTAAGGCAGCTCGGTTGGTTGGGCGTCATGATGTGGTCGTACACAAGATTCGCACTCGATCTCAAGTTGCGCGACGGATCCCCACCAACGCCAATGGCTCCACTCGGCATCTCGGCGCATAAATCGGCAAACAAGTCCAACTCGTCTTCGTAGGGGTACGGCACTGGGGTTTTCCAACTACTGCGTCTGTCCTTCCGGTCACACAAGAGAGTGATCCCCTCGCTGGCGAACGCAGTTTGCGATAGGCCGTCAGGGACGTCGCGTGACGAAAGAAAGCGAGTGCAGCGAAAGCCATCGTATCGATCGAGATAGTCAAACGTCGAACCAATGTTGATCAGATAATTGACACTCCAAGTCTGCAACGTCGCATCGCTGGGGCATTGAAACATCGGCAGTTGCATGCCGTTGAGAAATTCCGTCAGCGCAAAAATGTCGCTAGCACGAGTCTTGAGCTTTTCAAACAAGGGCGTTTGATCCATGAACGGGAGGATTTCGTATTCCCAAGCTAACTCCTGGAAGGCGGTCGGATATCGTTGATGCTGCGCCTCATGGGATTGAACGGCGATACCGATTTGCCGCAGTCGATCGCTGCACACCGTTCGGCGAGCCGCCTCACGCGACGATTGAATCGCAGGTAAGATCATCGCCATGAGTAGGGCGACGACGCCGATCGCTACGAGAAGTTCGATCACTGTAAATCCCGGAGACACCGAATGCGCTGGTCGGCGAAACAAGTCGCGCTGTTTTGATCGACGCATTTGAGAGTCTCCGGCCTCATGTCGGCGCAACAACTATGGGGTAATGGTGAAATCCTTGTGGTCATGTTCTCTCCAACCCCCCGACGGGTTGTCATCTGCTTGCCACAAGATTCGATACTCGCCAGCGGGTTGCTTCATGAAAGTGGCCACCAATTTCACTTTGAACTTGGATTGTTGTGCGGTAAACACTTTTTCGCCATTCGCAACGGGTTGCCAATCATTGCCAACTTTTTTCTGCAAGCGAATTCGAACATCGAATGTCTGCGTCCGATCTGCGGGTTTTTTGACTTCGACTTTGATGTCATCGCTCGCGGTAATCGGAGTATCACCGTTGGTCTTCGAGACTTTTGTGATTTCCCACCCGCTGATGGCGAGCGCGATCGTACCACCGGCATCTACTGTCGCTCCGCTTTGCGTCGCATGAAACGTCACAGCGAAACCCTCTCCGGAGTTCCAATCATCTTGATTCGCGACGGTGATGACTCCAGTGTTCGGGTCAATTGCGAACATTCCCGATGCGTCATCCATTGAAAACGTGATTGACGATCCATCCCCGCCGGTCATCGTAAGGATACCGACTTCGTAGCCAACGTCGACCGCATCGTCCACCATGAAAAGTGTCATGGTAAATAGAAGTGGGTTGCTCGCGCCGCCGCCCGTCAGCGTGTCACCGCCACCGGTGCCCGTGTCCCCACCACCGCCCGTCAACGTGTCTCCGCCACCGCCGCCCGTGTTCGTATCGCCGCCCGTGCCTGTGTCTCCACCATCGGGAATTTCGTCGTCGGACGAAGCGCTCAGCATCAAGCGTGATTCCAAATCGTAGTCGGCAGCAGCAGGTGGAACCGCTTTGAGTGACCGACGACGGGCCGTACGACTTTTCGACGAAATACGGATGGCGAACTGCGCGAAGACATGCTGAGGGTTCAATTTTATGTTGCCACTCACCTCCCGTTTGGTGACTTGAGACCACACCAGTGTGGCCGTTGATTTAGCCAAAAAAATCGCCGATGTGCAAGGATGTGAGTCATGTTATGCAGTGCGTTTTTTGGTCAATAGTACACGTCATTGCCGCGCCGAGATTACTAGCCACCACCATCTCTTGGCAGTGCTGTCACCTCATTGAACGGAGCAGGCGGCGAGGGCATTCGTGCCTTTTGCGAAGTAACGTGAACGGCGTCTGTCCACAGCCCATTTTTCAGGAGGGATTCTCATGGCTCGAATTCTGATGCTGACGATTGTGTTCGCCCTGACCGCGTCTGCTTTGGCTGTCGAGAAGAAGCCGGCGATCGGAAACTTTCGGTTTTGGTCCGCTCCCAAACGGGAGTTCGCCGATCAATTTGTGCCGGGCTTGAACTCCGCATTGCTGTTGTCGCCGGAACAGATCGGGCAGCTTCATGCGGCTCGGCGTGAGACGATCGACAGCGAAACGCTTCGCTCGGCGACTCGCAAAGATCCGAACCTGAGCGATGCCCAGCGCGAGGCGACTCGCAAGTTGGTCAACGACGCTCAGGCGAGCTTGCGGATCAAAGTCTCCAACATCCTGACGGCGGACCAACGCGCGATGATCGAGCGGATCAATGCGGTCCATCTGGACGTCGAGAAAGCCATCGCCGAAGAATTTCAGCCGAAGCTGGTCGCGTCGAAGGGGGACGAGCAGGCTCAGGAAAAGTTCCGCAACGAAATGCGTGAGCGAGTCTCGTCCGACTTTCGCAACAAGCTCGACGGGCTGCTGTTGCCAAATCAAAAGGCGGCCTTCGACCAAGCGTCGGCGGACGAACAAGCATCGGCCAAGAATGCCAAGAAGTAACGCGGCCATGCGATGACCTCGCACGGTCGTGAATGAGACAGGCGAGCGGAGTGGCGTCAGCCCCCCGGTTT
>JAYVQJ010000653.1:0-6473 GCA_043777235.1 Planctomycetia bacterium | reverse complement strand
CCCTCGCTGACGCTTCGGGTTACTTGGTGGCCTTCGCAATTCTCTTCGGAGCAATGACTCCCGTCTTCGGACAGGCCACCGCGCCTCCGGCCGAAGTGCAAAAGAATGTCATCGAATCGTTGCCGGAGAAGCCGCCGGCTTGGCTGGATGGGTATCAGTTGCGGTACACGCTGCGGGTGATGGGTTTGAATCCGGCGCAGTCCACCTCGAAGTCGATCGTGGCTCGGTTGCCCACCGGAGGTTGGCTGAAGCCGGATGGGTCGGACGTCTCAGTGGTTTGTGCCGATGGGACGGCGCTGCCGGTGACGGTGTTGTCGCACGCGCCGCGTGGGGACACGTTGATTCAGTTTCCCAGGCACGGTGCGGACGTTTGGTATTGGGTGCAGGCGGGGAATCCGAACGCGGCTCCGGAGGTGGGTGGGCCGATTCCCGAAGGAGTCGTGCTCGAAGCTCGCGATTGGAAAGGGGCGGACATCTCTAGTTGGACGGCGGTTCGCGATGGACTGACCAAGAGCGATCCCGTGCTGGCGAATGCGCTCGTCACGGAGATGGTGCAGAACAGCAATCCCGTTCGACCGGCGAATCCGCAAGATTATGCGGTGACGTATCGCGGCACGCTCATTATCAAAGCCGACGGCGTGTATCGGTTCTTCGTGAACTCGGAGGATGCGTCGTTCCTCTTCATCGACGGCTTCAAGGTTTGTGATCGGCCCGGATCGAATGCTCGGTTGACTGGTTCGATCCCGACGAAATCCATCGGGGCGGAGATCGAACTGAAGGCCGGAGTGCATTCCGTTGAGATGTATCATGTGCTGAAAGAAAGCCCCGCCACTTATGGCGGATGTTCGCTGCTGTGGGTTCCGCCGGGAGCGAAGACGTGGGCCTATGTGCCGCGCGACATGTTCGTGCATCCCGATTACGCGCACGTCGCCGCGCTCGAGGTCGCTGGCCCGAATACCGGCGCGGCGTTCGGTTATGGGATCGACGATGCCCTCGTCGCGTCCGGTGATTCGACGCTGTATCTCGTCCGCTTTGAAGCTCAGGGGGACTTGCCGGAGGATTCCAAACTGACTTGGAACTTTGGCGACGGCACGGAAGCGGTCGGACGAAGCGTGCGGCATGTTTATTTCGCTCCGGGCGATTATGTGGTGACGCTCGCTGGCGGCGGATCGTTGCCTCCGTTTCAGCGTCGAGTACACGTTTGGGCCGCGCCCGGTTCGATCAGTCCGTTTTCGATTCGCTACGTCATTCAGGAATTCGCCGCCAGTGATGTGCAGCAGCTTCCCGCCGCGCGACAGGATCAAATCCTCGACTTGCTGATGTCGTCGGAAGCGCCGGAGCGTTGGCCGCTCTTGGAGAAATTGGCGAAGCATCGACTGGCCGCGCCGGGTCTCGATCCGCAATTCCGCGCGGAGCTGTTCAAGTCGTTGATCACGGCTCTGGGGCACAACGGCCGCAAGGCCGAGATGGAGAAGGTGCTCGAACAAGCCAATCAAGAGTTCGGCAAGCTGCCGACGTTGCAGGTCGGAATTCAACTGACGGCGACAGATCTCCTGCACCGGCAATTCAAAGATCTTGACGAAGCGGCTCGGCGTTACGACGCGATCTTGGAAAAGCATCGTCGCCTGGAACACCCCGATCTGCGGATCGTGGCCATTCGACGTGGTGACCTGTTCGCCGAAGCGGGTCAACTCAAGGCCGCGGGTGAGATGTACCGTTTAGCGGCGAAGCTTGGCGGCGAAGCATTTCTCGCGACCGCTCAATCCGAAGCGGTGACTCGCGGAGCGCTGTTGCGTGTCGCCGAACAAAAACTGCGAACCGGAGACATCCGCGAGACTCGGCTGTTGCTCGACAAGATTGAGCTGAATTACCCGGATCAAAAACTCGAAGGCTTGTATCGGTTTCTGCGCGCCGAAGCAGATCGTGTTTCTGGAAAGTACGAAGCGTCGCTCCGCAATTACGAAGTCTTGCTGCAACTGCGACAGTGGGCCGGATATCGCGATCGCACGCTGCATGGCATGGCCGAATGCTTCGTTCGCATGGGTCAAATTCCCGAAGCGCTGAAGCGGTTGGCTCAACTGGAACAAGCCTTTCCCAAATACTTCGAGAAGGAAAAACTGGCCGATCGCAAGAAGCAGTTTGAGGAACGTCTGGCTCGTGCGATCCCCGCAAAAGAGGGAGGCGCGGCGAAGCTGCCGCAGTTCGTCGATGTCATCAGCGGCTTCGAGCCGGATGAATCGCAGTGGTTCGGCAAGCCGGTCAACATCAAATTCGTGCGCGGGATGGGGCTTGCCGGGCCGCACGTCGGACTGCTGGAAGCTCATCCGGTTTATCTGGGATATCTGACGCTCGAACGCCCGTTGCCGAATTTGACGACGACCGGGCATTACTGGGTCGAATGCTGGGATGGAGACGACTTGCTCACAGCCTTTCCCGGATTCAACTCACACGTCTATCTCAACCTGTACGGCCAAGCGAACGACACCGTCCCGCTGAAGGGGACGGGAACCTACTTTCTGGAACGGACCTACGGGGCGTGGCGCAAGATCGGCTTCCTGCTCGATGCTCCGCCGCAAGCGCTGGATGGCCGCGTCGCGTTTAGCGCGCTGATGTACGGAGCCACTGAGATCGACGCCTTTCAAGTGCGAGCCGTCTCCGACGAAGAATTGCACTGGCTGAGCAGTTTCATCGACGGATCGTCGCCAGGAGAACGGCCATGAGCGACTCACGAGGAACTCATCCAACAACGACACCATGTTCTGTCAGGACGACAGGACTTGGCAGTCTTCCTTCGCGCTCTTTGCGACCTTCTGTTCAATTCTTGCATTGCTCTACGCGATCGGGCGACGAACGGATTGGAACAGAAGGTCGCAAAGAGCGCAAAGGAAATCAGGGATCGGGTACTTCAAATTACGGTGTTGTTTTTCGGCGAGTTCAGATTCTGTGTGTGCTCGTCGTGTTGAGTTGGGGAATTACTTGCGCGACCGAGATCGGCCTCGCCGACGAGATTTATTCCAACGCCTCCGGCGGTGGCGACTGGTCTGACCCGGCCACGTGGCGCGGCGGCAAGGTTCCCGCGGCGGAAGACGACGTGGTGATCGCTCGCGATGACAGCGTGACTTTCAATCGCAATGACGATGGGAAAGTCACCTGCAAACAACTCTCGCTCGATCCGCGCGCGGTGTTGCAATTCAAAGTCGGAGCAGGACCGATCGTGTTCTGCGCATCCGGTCTCGTGGAAAGTTATGGCTACATCCGGCTCGATGCTTCCAAGTCGGCGAAAGATCAACACGAATTCCGGCTGATCGCTGAAGACCCCGAACAGCGGATGCTCAAGATCGCCAAAGGAGGCGGGCTGATCGTGTCTGGACGACTGGGTTTGCCGCAAGGACGTCGCAATGCGTTGATCACTTCGCGGCCTCCGAAGAAGGAAGTCGCGGCGGGAATGCCGCAGCCTGATCCGACCGCGATCTTGGAAGCGGCCACCGGCTCGACCTTCGACATTCAGCGGGCCGAGTTGATCAACATCTATGCTCAGACGACTGGCATCGACAACACCGGAGCCAAACCCGGCGAGCGGATCAATGTGATTAAGAACCGGTTCAGCGGCACGAGCCGAATCATTCTGACTTCGTGCGATTCGGCCGTCGTCGCGGATAATCAGTTTGAGCGAGACGACCCGTTTCCCGTGCCCCAAGCGGCGCTTTACATCTCCGTCTGCCCATTGATTGAAGTCCGAGGCAACACCATTCGAGGCAACTATCCGGGGGGCATTACCTGCTATGGCCAGAACGAGTGCATCATGACCAACAACGTCATCGAGAAGTGTGCTCAGGGTCTGTATTGGTACGGCAGCGGATTCATGGTCAAGCAGATGCTCATCAAGGATTGCACACACGGCATGACGCTGACCAGCGCGGCGGGAACCTTGGAAGACGTCACGATCAGCGGGGCTCAATCGGCGTACTACCACGGCGGTGCGACGATCCAGATGACGAACCTCGTGATCCGCGACATGGTGGCCAGTCCCAACGGCTACAAAATCTACATGGCGACTGGCCCGTTGACGTTGATCAATTCTCCGGTGACGCCTCAAGACGTCGTCTTCGCGCCGGGCTGGACCCCCGCGCCGGTCGTCGCGGGAAAGCCGCGATTGCCGGCTGTCCAAATGCTGAACTTCGTCGTGGCTCAAGTGAGTGGTCAGGTTCCGCCCGGTGTCGCTGTTGAACTCAAGACCGCGCAACTCGCGACTCCGTTGCCCGCCGGTGCGCAAGACCCCAACATCCGTAACTCGCCAGCCCCGGTGCTGAAGAACGGTTTCACTCCGTTGCCGCAATCATTGGAACCGCTCATCGTCCGCAGTTGGCAATACGATGCCGACGCCAAACTCCAACCCGCGCCGGCGTATCAGCTCAACATCGTCGGGCCGATGCTGGCCGAAGGGGCGGAGCGAAAAGTCTTGAAGTCGATCACGGTCACGCCGGTCGCCGAGTGGTATCGTCCTCAACCGAATGAAAAGAAACCGACGATTGAGGTCAGTCTGCCATGATGCCAATGACGATTGACGAAAGACCCAATGACGAAGGAATGACGAATGTCGAATGACGTTGTCGGTACTCCGAAGGAGTTGCGTCACATAGCCCAGGGTTGCTCGCGCAGCGAGCTACCCTGGGGTGGGCATCGAATCGTCGATTTACCCCGAAGGGGCTACGTCATCGAGCGATCGCGAATGACGCAACCCTTTCAGGGTAGGGGTGGCGTTCCCAACTCAACCCAGGGTAGCCTGCTGGGGCGGGCAACCCTGGGCTATGAGACGCAATCCCTTCGGGATAAGGGCACCGACGCAACCTCAACACAATTCGTCATTCGTCATTCGTCATTCCTTCGTCATTGGGTCATTCGTCATTCGTCATTCGTGCTCATCCTCATCGCGATGTCATCGACCGCGTTCGCCCAGCGGCGCGTTAATTTTCCCCCAGCCGAGGCACCCCCGCCGCCGGCGGTGAAGGCTCCGCAGAAGATGGAGGCCAGCGGCGAAGATACCGGTGTCATTCCCGATCCCGGACCCGGTCAGCGAAAGACGCAGACGCGCACGCCGCCGCCACCGACGAATCTCACGGTGATGCACAAAGTCGAATACGGCGAAACGCTAGAGTACATTCACACCGACGGGACCGTGCAAAAGTTCGAGCAGTGGAAGAGCTTTCCGAACGACGGCTACTACTTGATGTCGACCGTCAATGCGCGGCTCGCCGACGGCAACAACTATCAGTACGCCACGAAGCCGCTCGCCAGTCCGGGGTTTGATCCGGTCGATATCCCGCTGCTCTTCATGGCCGGCGATTACGACTTCACGCTGAAGCCGCAAGAAGTCGAGAACCTCCGAAAGTTTCTGACCGAAGGGGGCACGATCCTGTTCAATGCCGCTCGTGGGCGAGATGAGTTTTCCAAGGCAGTGGCTCGCGAGATGCGAAAGGTCTTCCCGCAGAAACGCTTGATGCGCGCGCCGCAGGATCATCCGTTGTTCAACTCGCGATATCGCGTGCAGCAGTTGATGACGGTGGTGAATGGCGTGCAGTTTCAGCAACCGCCGGAGATCTACACACTCGATATCGGCACGCGAGCGGCGGCGATCCTCGTGCCCGTGGGCATGGGAGCCGCCTGGAGCAGCGAGCCTTATCATCCTCAGGGAAAACATTTCGTCGGCGAATCGGCGTTGCGTCTGGGCGTGAACATCGTCGCCTACGTTTTGGGAGCCACCGAGTACGGCCGGTTCTTGGCTCAAGAGTTCCCGGTCTACGACGGCCGCACCGCCTCGGGTGATGTGTTCCGATTTGGAACGGTGTCCTACAGCGGCAGTTGGGACGTGAACCCGGCTCTGCAAAACAGCGTGCTGCAAAACCTCAAGGAGAACACTGGCCTCGACGTCGATTACTCGCCGGTCACGGTGTCGCTGGATGATCCGCAACTGGCCGATACGCCGCTGGTCTTCATGACCGGCCACTACGATTTTTCTCTCACCAGCGAAGAGGTCGAAGGGTTGCGGCATTACCTGCAACGCGGCGGGATGCTCGTCGCGACCGCAGCCGCGGGATTGAAGCCGTTCGATCTCGGCTTCCGGCGCGAGCTGAAAAAAGTGATTCCCGAAGGTGACTTGCTCAAGCTCCCCGCGTCGCATCCGCTCTTCGCCAGCGGTTGGAACCCGATCGATCGCGTCGAGTACACGCCGACGGCGCTGCGTGATGATCCCACGTTAGAGACTCCCGAATTCTTCGGCCTGTTCCTCGACGGCCGGCTCGCCGTCATTTACACGCCGTTCGATTTGATGAGCGGAGTCAATCACGAGTCCAACGCCTATGCAAAGGGAATCGCGGCCGACGATGCCACACGAGTCGTCATGAACATCATCACGTATGCCTTGAGCCATTGATCCTGGAGTGCTGCGGCTCGACGCAGCCCTCCATTCAAGAACG
>JAYVQJ010000652.1:0-5648 GCA_043777235.1 Planctomycetia bacterium | reverse complement strand
TCACCAATCGTCCCACCGCTCACCGAGTTTCTGCCACCTCGGATTGATCCACAAGGAACACGCCTCGCGCGGCCGCTGTTGATACCGCCCGGAGAGGAAAGAGCGCATTCTCACGCAGAGGCGCAGAGATCGCGGAGACAACGCGAATTCCGTTTTCTCCGGAACTCTGCGATCTCCGCGCCTCTGTGTGAAATCTGCTTTCTCCGCGTGAAATCTGCTTTCAAACATGTCTGCAAAAATCGGTGTTGCGAAATTTGCCGAAGACGAATTGACACGATTTTGCGTTTCGGTCTATCACTCGCCCACTTGCTTGGCCGCACGCCAAACAAGCACTCCCTTCTGGTGCCTCCCCTCCGCCCGTTCCGGGCAACCCACCTTCGCGGTTCGATGAAATTCATCGGACTGTTTGCTGATTGAATCCCTTCCTCACTCCTTGAGTCAGCTTCCTGCTCCCCTCGTGACGGCATTCGTCCGTCGGTCTTCCCGTCTGACTTTCATGGATCACGCCATGCACTCAAGCTCATTCCGTTCCGATTTCGATTCGACGGGAGCGGTCGCCGGCCGTTTGCCCGCGTCCTCTCGCGTTTTGACGTGCGTCTCGCCAGCGGCGATTCATGCCACGCTCGATTCCGCTGCGGGAGCCTTGCTCTTGGCCGAGCCGAATCGCTCGCTGGATCAAGCCACCGCGTCGCTGCTTCGCGAGCCAACTCCGTTGGTCATTGTCGATGAGACCACACTGACCGCATCGGGAAACACCGACATCGGTTCGCGTCCGATTCGCGATTTCTCCGCCGCGTTGCTCGGTAACAGCGGATGTACTCAACTGATTGTCATCTCTCCGTCGAGCGATCCGAATGCGTTGCCGATCGGGTTGCGTTCCGAGGACATCACCGCGCGGCTCACGATTCTCAATGAACGTGATCTCACGGCCCCGGTCCTGAAGTCGATCATCGCGATGACGATTCGGCACGCCGATTCGCATCACACGCAACGACAGTCCGCTCGCCCGCAGTCACAGGCTCATTCACTCCGCGAAGTGCTCGGCGGCAGCCCTCGCATGGAGAAACTGTTCGAGTCGATCGACACGGCCGCCGCGTCCGACGCGCCAATCCTGATCTGCGGTGAAGCCGGCACCGGAACCAGCTTGCTGGCGAACGCGATTCACGATGGGAGTTCGCGATCGGCTCAACCGTTCATCCGCATTCACAGCCGCTCGCTAACGCAAGAGCAACTCAATGATTTGTTGTGTGTCGACGTGCCTGACGCCGAAGTCGCCACGCTGCCGCTCGACACGCCAATGCGACCCGCCGGCGGAACGCTGTTCCTCGACGAGTTCGATGAGTTCCCAGTCGCGTTGCAGAAGCCGCTCTGCCGATTCGTCGCGCGTCAGCAAGAGCTGTCGGAAGGATCGCAAGGCCGACATCGCTCGATCGTCCGCATCATCGCGGCGACGCATCAGAACTTTGATCTGCCGACACGGCAAACGCTCGGCCTGGAGATTCTCGTCCGCGGCATGAACGCCGAGCGACTGAACGTTCCGGCGTTGCGTGAACGTCCCGAAGATATCGCCCCGCTTGCCGAGCAGTTTTTCATTCGCTGGGCATTACAAGAAGATCAGCCCCGTCCGCGACTGACTCGCAACGCTCTGGAATCTCTGAAGGCGTACCACTGGTCCGGCAATCTTCGCGAGCTGTACCTGGTGCTGCGAAACACTGCGATCGTTGCGAACGGCAACGACATCACGGCCGACATGCTCAGCCCGTGGCTCGCCAAGGCCGAGACCCCGGACGGCACCGAGATCCCGCGCATGACGCTCGCCGACATGGAACGTCAACTCATCGAGACCACGTTTACTCGCTGCGGTGGCAACCGCGAGAAGACCGCGAGTTCACTCGACATTGGCCTCCGCACACTCTCCGGCAAGCTGCGTGAATACGGCTACCCACCGCGCGGCGGGCCGGGTTCCAATCTGCGAGCGGCGTAAGTGTAGGGATCAGGAGTCGGGGGTCAGGGGTCAGTCAATACAACCCCTGACCCTCGAACTCTAAGCCCTTCATTACTGACCCCTGACCCCTGACCCCTGACCCCTGACCCCTGACCCCTGCTCATGAACGATCTGCGACGACACGCCGCCCCACTCGTCGAGCGTTGGCAGCGATTGGCTCGCGGTCAACGCGTTGCGGTGATCGCTGTTGTCATCGCCTGCGCGGCCGGGTTCTCATCGCTCATCGGCCGCGACACCGTCGAATGGCAAACGATTTGCAGCGGTCGTCAGTTCTCCGCCAACGAACTCTCCGCCATTCAAACGGCGTGGCGAGCACATGGTCTCAAGACCTTTCGACGCGACGGTCATTCGTTGGCTGTTCCGAAAGCCGAGGCATCGCGCTACGAAGCCGCGCTCCCGAAGTTGAAGTCGTCCACCGCGGACACCGGCACCGAATGGGAGAAGCAACTCGCTCGCACCAACTTCTTCACGACGTCCGAGCAACTCGAACAACACAAGGACAATGCGCTTCGCAACGAACTGCGCCGTGTCCTGAAAGCCATCCCGGCCATCGCCGACGTTGATGTCATCTGGGCGCGTAGCAAAGCTCGCTCGGCGTTCGGAGCACGAGCAAAAGTCACGGCCAGCATCAACGTCTTGCCGCGAGACGGCCACGATCTCACACCGGAACTCGCTCAGTCATTGCGATTGGCTGTCGCTCGCATGGTCCCTGACTTGAGCGAAGCGGACATCGCGGTCCTTGACCAATCGACCGGCCTGACGATGACCGACGCCTCCGATCAATTGGTGTCATCGCAACAGCGTCGCCGCCAACACGAGCGGCTCACCAAACAAATCGAAACAAAACTGTTGTTGGCCCTCGCGCACATCCCAGGTGCGGCTGTCGAAGTTCAATGGGCTCCCGCCGAATCCAACGTCGCAAAAACCGAAGCCTCAGACCGTCTCCGGCATTTCACGGCCAAGCCGGTGCTCGGCCAAGGCCTTGTCGACTGGCACAACGACGAACCCAGCAAGCTCATTGACCTGACCACGTTCATCAATGACGAAACCGCGACGGCATCACCACTCGCGACGGAATCCGTCCCTTCGCCCGCGTGCCAAGTCGCTGTCCGAATTCCGCAGACCTACTTCGACGCACACTTTGCACAACACTGGCTCAATCAACGCCGCCCATCCAAATCGGACAATGCTGACACGCGATCGTTCGAAGAGCTCTGCTCGACCGAATGTTTGCGGCTCAAACAATTTCTCCACAACTTGCTTCCGACCGATGCTCTGCCAACCGCATTGACCGTCGTGGCACATCACGATTCGGTACCGACCTCAGTGACCACCGCGATCACACCGTTTGCAGCCTGGCCACACGTCGCTGGGACGTCGATCGCTTTGCTGTGCATCCTTGCTGCGATGCGGCCTCGGCAACGACGCGAAGCTCGCCACGCCGCCACATTGAATCATGAGGCTGTCGCCGACACTCAGTCCCTCGCCGAACAAGTCCTCGACACTCGTCCGAATTCTGTGGCCATCGAAGAACCGAACGTCACTCCGCCGTCGACCGCGAACACGCCTGCGCGAACGACGCTCGATGATCTTGCTCGCTTGCAACAGCTTGATCCTGAGCGGCTTGCTGATGCACTGCGACAGGAACGTCCGCAAGCGATCGCCGTCTTGTTGACTCGCTTCCCAACGCGACTCGCCTCGGCCTGCTTGTCGAAATTCCCGCCATCGTTGCAGACCGACGTGATTCGCCGGCTCAAATCACTCACCGAAGTCTCTGACGAAGTCGTCGTGGAAATTGCTTGCGCCGTTTGCCAACGAATGGCCACACCGACGGAACCGCTTTCTCTCGAACCAACGAACCGCATCGCTCATCTGTTGCCCGAAGCACCGACGCCGAGGGTCTTCGCATGACGACCGCCATACGAATCCTCAAAGCCGATCTCAACCGGGATGCTGCGCAACGAGTTCGCTTGTCCGACCTCTCCGAAGCGACCGCTTCGCGTTTTGACATTGCCAACTTTGAACCGTTGACGCTGCCATCCGTTCGTTCGTCGCAGCCCGAATCACAAACCGATCCGCGATTGGAGTCCGCTCTTGCCGCACTGCAAACCGCGTTCGAGCAACTGGACTCTCAACGAGACCATTGGCTCGATCAGAGCCAACATGAAGCCGTCCGACTCGGAATCGCCATCGCCGAACGGCTTTTGCGCCGCACGCTCGATGTTCGACCCGAAGCAGTTTTCGATCTGATTCGTTCCGCCCTTGATTGGTCCGTCAACACAGATCGCCTGCAAGTCCGCCTGCACCCGACCGACGCGGAATTGGTCGCGACTCAACCGCTCAATGCAAACCAATCCATCGAATTCGTCCCGGACAACTCGCTCAAACGAGGCGACTGCGTCGTCCAATCTCCGAACGGCCAAACCGACGCCCGGCTCGACGTCATTCTGCAACGCATCGCCGACGAACTCATTTTGGAATGACCCTCGCAATTTCATTCGTCTGGCAATTCGAATTGGCCAGAGGAATGGGGCCAGAGGAATGGACTCAATCATGCTCGCACTTGCGGAACGAGTCTCGGAAATCATCCCGGTGGGACTGACCGGCCGAGTCACTCGGCTGAGTGGTCTGACAATCGCCGCTGCGGATTTCCCCGTGCCAGTCGGTGCGCTGTGTCGTGTCCATCGCGGGTCGCAACGGCTCGCCGAGGCGGAAGTAGTCGGCTTTCGCGATCAAGAGACACTGCTGCTGCCGCTGGGTGACATCGCCGGCCTGCGACGAGGCGATTCGGTCTCGCTGCAAAATTCCGCACCGCAGGTTCGCGTCGGACAACAAATGCTTGGTCGCGTCTTCAATGCTCGCGGTGAAGTTCTGGATGGCGGTGACAAACCGGCGCTGCCTCATCGCCGATCGCTGTTCGGCGCGCCGCCGGCCGCGATGACCCGTCAACGAATTTCAGAACCGCTCAGCACCGGCATCCGCGCGATCGACGCGCTGCTGACCTGCGGCAAGGGACAACGAGTCGGCATGTTCTCCGGCAGCGGCGTCGGCAAGAGCACGCTGCTCGGCCAGATCGCTCGGCAGAGCACAGCGGACGTCAATGTCGTCGTGCTCGTTGGCGAACGAGGCCGCGAGGTGCGTGAGTTCCTCGAAAAGAATCTCGGTCCCGACGGTTTACAACGAACCGTCGTCATCGTCGCGACAGGAGATGAAGCGGCGACGCTTCGCCTGCGAGCCGCACACTTCGGAACAACCGTCGCCGAATTCTTTCGCGATCAAGGCTGCGACGTGTTGCTGCTCGTCGATTCGCTGACGAGATTCGCACACGCTCAACGAGAGGTCGGTTTCGCCGCCGGTGAACCACCCGCCGCGCGCGGCTTTCCAACCAGCGTCTTCAGCACGCTGCCAAAACTCGTTGAACGCACCGGCTGTTCGGAGTCCGGCAGCATCACTGGTCTCTACACCGTTCTTGTTGACGGCGATGACTTCAACGAACCGATTGCCGATGCCGTGCGCGGACTGCTTGATGGCCACTGGGTGCTGTCGCGTCGACTCGCCGAGCAAGCTCATTGGCCAGCGCTCGATGTCCTCGCCAGCATCAGCCGAGTCATGCCGGACACGACGTCGCCACAGCATCGCGCCG
>JAYVQJ010000651.1:0-6474 GCA_043777235.1 Planctomycetia bacterium | reverse complement strand
TGCGGGTTACTGGGGTAAAGTAAGTGCCATTGCGCGCTAGCGTCCGGTTCGGAAGGTCGATGGACTCTCGAACCGGACGCTAGCGCGTGCCGGCTCACGGTCTGAGGCGGAGCAGCCCGCGGCTTACGGCGTCCTTGATGAGTTCGGTGAAGCTCTTGTCGCCGTAGTACGCTTCGTTGAAGCCGGGATGGACGCGGCGGATCGCCTGGTCGACCGTGGCGGCCAACTCCTCAAATCCCGACAGATTCAACCCCGTCGTCCAAACCATTTCGCTCGACATTCTTATCTCCGTGATCGCTGACTCTGAAGCTCTTTCAGACAACGCTCGGTAGGCCAATCGAAACACGACATCTTGTGACGCTCAAGAACCCGTCAACACGGATCGCGGAGAACCGAAAAATTCATGGAACGAACGCTCACAATCGAAGTGTCCGATGCTGTGTTCATTGAGTTCAGCAGGGTTTGCCGGTGCGTGGGGAACCCAATTGACGCAGTTGGATTGTGGGAGTACATCTCCATAGGCGGTCCTTTGAGAGAACTGCCCGTACCGCAAGGACGTGGTCCGAGGAGCATTGCCGCGACGCCCCTCACGCTCACGAGGTTGGTTGTCGTCAGGTGCCGCTCCCATCGAAAAGGATGAGGCTGTGAGAGTCACGATTGCTTGGTTCTGTTTGCTCGCGTGTTTGCCAGCAGTTTTTGCGGCGGATCTGCGTGTGGAAGAGGCCGCGCGAACGAACGCCGCAGAAAATTCCGATGCCCCGAAAGGGTCGTTGGTCATCATCGGTGGGTCCGAGCGGTTTCGAGATCGGGAATTGTGGGACACGATCGTCGAGCTTGCCGGAGGTGACGGCGCGAAGATCGCCGTGTTTCCGACGGCGGCCAGCGGTCAGCCGGCCAAGTCATGCGCGAAGCTCGTGCAGACTCTGAACCGCGCCGGGGCCGAGGCGTTTATTGCTCCCGTGGCTTGGAGCGAAGTCGATCGGGACGTCGCGGAAGCAGTCTTCGATCCGGAATTGGTGGAACGAGTTCGCGCGGCGAATGGCGTGTACTTCGTCGGTGGCGCTCAGGGGCGAATCGTGGATGCTCTGCTCGATGACAATAAAGAGCGGACTCCGATGCTCGAAGCGATTTGGGAAGTCTATCGCCGAGGCGGCGTGATCGCGGGGACCAGCGCGGGAGCGGCGATCATGAGTCATGTCATGTATCGCGATGCTCCGACGCCGCTGAAGATTCTGAAAGACGGCGTCACGATGGGAGATGAACTGGATGATGGGCTCGGCTTTCTCAGTAAGGAATGGTTCGTTGAACAGCACTGTCTGGTGCGCGGCCGATTCGCTCGCGCGCTGGTCGCGATGCACTCACAAGGAATTCCGTTCGGTATCGGCGTGGATGAGAACACGGCTCTGGTCGTCAAGCGGGGCTACGAAGCCAGCGTCATCGGCTACAAGGGAGTGCTCATCATGGATCTCTCTCAGTCGAAGAGCGACCCGAATATGGATGGATTCACGCTGAAAAACGTGAAGATGAGTTATCTGGATCGGGGCGATTCGATCGACCTGCGGACGCGCGTCGTGACGCCGGCCGAAGAGAAGGCGGATGACATTCTGCTCGACCCGAATGCCGACGATTACTCGCCGTACTTCGATCACCGCATGTTCTACACAGACATCCTGGGGAACGCGGCAGTCGCCGATCTGCTTGGTCGATTGATCGACAACAAAGAACCGGAAGCAATCGGGCTGGCGTTCAGCGGGTTGGATTCCAAGCACGAGCCGTCTGATGGATTTGAATTCAAGTTCTATCGCGGTCCCGACAGCAAGGGTTGGTACACGGAAGAGTTCGGCGGCGAGGACTACACGGTCCTCAACATTCATCTTGATATCCGCCCGATTCGGATCAACGGCCCGCTGTACGAGCATCGCATCGCCGCCGAAGAGAAACGCCGCGATTCCTCGGAGTCCACCGAAGAGGAATGACGCGGGCGTTACTTCGCGGCCTGTCGCGTGGGGATGAACTCCAGCAGCCGGACAACGCTCAGGTCGCGGTTATTGAATTTGTCGAGGTTCTTGGTCTCGACCGCGAAGACGAACGAAATCTGTTGCCCCGTTGGTGCGGCGCAGAGGTGATAGAACCACGTCATCGGCACTCCGTCCGCCTCACCGTCGACTGTCACGCGAAACAGAAAGCGTCGATCGGTCGCGTTGCGAGGCTTCAACTGCTCGGACTTCGTGATCGACTTCAGTCTCTTTCCGAGACTCTGCCGGATGTCAGTTTGGAATTGCTCTTCGGAGGTGTGACTGCCGGAGGCGGCGGCCGGGATCGGTGAGACGTTAACTTGCGCGACGAGGCTCCCTTGTTCCATCAATCGCAGCACGGCCACGTCGTTGGTCTGATGAAATTGGTGCCAACCTCGGTCGTGATAAAACCGCACGGCCCATGACTCGAATCGCAGGAACTGCATTTCAGCAGCCGGCTCGAGAGGAATCTCGGCCACCGCACTGTCCGCGAGCAGCTTCGCTTCGGAATTCTCTTCCGCGAGCGAACGCTCAACGGTGACACTGGCGGTCGCTTCCAGTCCTGGCTTCGCCGCGCCGATGGCAAGGTTCTCGGACTGTTTCACACGCGCGTGAGTCATCAACTTCGCGACGCGGTCGAATGTGAATTCACCGGTGAGCTGCACGGTCGTCGGCGATCCCAACGTCGCACCTTCCGCGCTGCCGGTGAATGTGACGCGAGCGGTGCTCGCATTGGCCTCTTCCAGCTTGCAGGTGATTTCTCCGTTGGTCATCGCGTCGATGCCGCAGAGCATCTGCACGGCCCAGGTCTCCGGCTTCCAAGAATCTCCAGCGGCGACTTCCTCACGAGGCAACAAGCTCAAGAGCGACATGCTGTCGCCGGGTGTGTTGAGCAGATCGAGCTGGTCGTAGGTCAGAGTCGCCGTCGGGCTATAGAGCAACGCTCCCTCGCGACGGCCATGAGCCACGATCAAGTGCCGAGTTTCCGGAAGCTTCAATGTCGATTTCTTGGGAACGGCTCCGGCCGGAGCATCTGCCGGAGTCACCTCGGCGTCGTTGCTGGCAAAGCGATACAACCGCGCGGCTCGCAATGTTTCGGCGTCGCGGCCGGCTCCGCTGAGCCGTCGTTCGAGGAAGCGGTACTGCGCATCGGCGCTCAGCTTGAGCGGAATTTTCTTTCCGCCACCAGCCGCCGTCTGAAGTTGCCCGCTGACTTGCACATGACTTCGCACCATCCGCACTCGCGTGTCCGTTTCTGGCTCGGCGAGTTCAATCTTCTCAGCGGCAAACACGATCGCGTCACATACGACCAAAATCAGGAACAAGCATCCCTGCCAACTCCGTCTCATCGTTCAATCTCCGTCAGTGTCTTAATCTGGCTTGCGACTGCGATTCGCAAAAGCAAGCCGTCTGATCGCCCATTGCAGAACGTAGAGTCGAGCTTCGTGAATGGAAAGATCAATGAAGGTCACTGTTTTGATTGGCAGCCGATCTGTCGGTCAGCCGGGGTGACCCGCATCGAATTCCGACGAAATCGCATGGGCCAGTTCATCAGTGGACCAGTCTTTGGCGAGCAAGGCGGCGTCAGCCCCGGACTGTCCGGGGGCTGACGCCGACCCGGCTCGCCACAAATCTCTCATTCATGGCCGTGTGCTGTAGAGATCGGCGTGAAGTTTCGCAGCATCGCGGTTGTTTGCCGAAAAACACACCGCTAGAATCCCGCCCGCTTGGGAAGCGAGATTCGACCGTTCCGGACTCTGTCCGTTGGAATGGTCTCATGATTTCTACACGATCTGTCAGTACGACCGCCTCACGTCCTGGTCCGACATCGGCGATGCAAGCCAGCGTCTTGGCTCTCAATCGAGCTTACGCTCCGGTTCACGTTGTCTCCGTGCGGCGAGCCTTCACGCTGCTTTACAAAGGCTTGGCGGAAGTCGTCTCGGTCGAGAACGGCCAATACCAAACGTTTAGCTTCGATGGCTGGCGCGAATTGAGCGACGCCAAACATGCTCTCGAAGAATACTACGAATGGGACGACTGGATACACACTGTCACCTTCGTCATTCAGGTTCCGCGTGTGATCCGGCTGTTGGACTACGATCGCGTGCCACGCAACGCGGTCAAGTTCAACCGCCGGAACGTGTTTTTGCGGGACGAGAATCGCTGTCAGTACTGCGGGAAGAAATTCGGCAACCATCATCTGAGTTTGGATCATGTCGTCCCGCGCAGCCGCGGCGGGCCGTCGACTTGGGACAACATTGTCTGTGCCTGCTTGAAGTGCAACGTCCGCAAAGGGGGACGTACTCCGCAAGAGGCGGGAATGCGATTGTTCCGACTACCGATCCGGCCGGCTCGCAGTCCGTCGTTGGCGCATCAACTCTGCTCGCGGAAGTACTCTGCTTGGAAAAACTTCCTCGATTGACACGAAGTTGCTGATTGATACGCTCCGATTTGTATTCGCGGGCAACTCGCATTCGCAGCCGGAGACTTTGTGATGAAGAACCCAACGGTCTTGAAGCAGACCATGTCCAGCCCCTCGGCCTCGGTCCGAACCGGCTTTACGCTCATTGAACTGCTGGTCGTGATCGCGATCATCGCGTTGCTAGCGGCGTTGCTGCTGCCGGCGGTTCAGCAAGCTCGCGAAGCGGCGCGACGCAGCGAATGCGGGAACAATCTCAAGCAGATGGCGCTGGCCTGCCACAACTACGAAGGGACGTTCAAGTGCTTCCCATCGGGGTTCATTCAGGCGACGAACACCACGCAAATCAGTCTCGCGTTCCCGAATGCTCCGATCAACGTTCATCTCGGCCCTCCCATCAACGGACAAATTCAACAAGTGCAATTGGTCGACTGGACGTACTCCGAGAATTGGAGTTGGCAGGCGATGATCCTTCCGCAGATTGGCCAGATCACTGTTGGCGTGAATTTCAATAAGCCAAAGTTTGACTCGATGAATCTGATGACGGTGACTGACAATATGGTGGCGTGCCAGTACGCCGTTAGCACTTTCACGTGTCCGTCCAATTCATTGCCGTCGAGCCGGCCGCAAGGCTATGGGTACTCGACCTATCGCGGTTGCATGGGAACGCTGCCGACCAATGGGATGTTTTATCAAGACAGTGCCGTCGCGTTCCGTTCGATTCGTGACGGTGAGTCGAACACGCTTCTGATGGGAGAATCGCTGATGGGATTCTGGGGGGACGGCAATAGCTGTTGTGCTCGCATCGCCGATGACAACAATGACGATGTCTCCGATCGCGGAACGGATGGCATGATCCCGACCATGCGACCGTCATGGTTTGATACCTATTGGACGACTTCTGGAATCCATTTCTTCGGCTTCGGGAGTTGGCATGCAGACACCTGCAATTTCGCACTGGCGGATGCCTCGGTGCGGTCGATCGCGAAGAACATCAACGCCAAAACGTTGAAAGCGTTGGCAACGCGCGAAAATGGCGATCGGCCCGGCGAATTCTAAACGGGGACTGCCGAACCGATACGCGAAACTCAACAGCGGCGAGGAATGTTCCTCGCCGCTTTTTTGTTGAGTCACGATTCTTGTGCCGTGATGTCTCAGGCGACCTCGAACGGAAACGGGATCACCTGTCGGACGGAATCGAATCCCAGGCAAAGCATCAGCAGTCGATCGAACCCCAGTGCGACGCCGGAGCAGGGTGGCAAACCACTTTCCATCGCCGCCAACAGGCGAGCGGGTTCGGCGAGAAGTGTCTCGCTGGCGGCGGCATCGTGGCAGATACGCGTGCGCAGTTCGGCAGCGTCGGTGAGTTCGTGATAGCCGTTGCAGAGTTCGATGCCGTTGACGTACAGCTCGAAGCGTTCGGCAACGGCGGTTTGTCCTGAACCACGTACACGAGCGAGCGCAGCTTGCGACGCCGGATAGTCAAACACAAACGCCGGCCGATTGTGGCCGAGGTGCGGTTCGACTCGCTCGGCCAGCAACAGATTCAGCCAGCCGTCGCGGTCGTCGGGCAGCAGACTTTCCGGCGCACTGACTCCCGATCGCCGAGCCAACGCCACGATCTCGGCCGTCGTCCGCGCGAGGACTTTTGAGCCGGCATGACGCTCGAATGCTTGGTCGTAGGTCAGCCGCTCGAAGGGTTGCGGGGTGCGAGTTGAAGATTGCGGGGATGAAGACCACAGACGCTCGACTTCGGTTCCGAATGCGGTGACAAACTTCTCGACAAAGGTCATCTGATCGTGGTGCGTGTCGCCGACGCGATACCACTCCAACATCGTGAATTCAGGGTTGTGCAGGCGTCCGAGTTCTCCGCGTCGAAAGACTTTACCGAGCTGATAAATCGCATCAGCACCGGACGCCAGAAGTCGCTTCATCGCGAACTCAGGAGACGTTTGTAGAAACGCTTGCTCGCGCATCGAACACGACACGACGAACGGGTCGATGTTCGGATCAATCACTCGCTCGTGCGACAGGATCGGC
>JAYVQJ010000650.1:0-6476 GCA_043777235.1 Planctomycetia bacterium | reverse complement strand
AAGCGCTCGGCTCATCACGCGGAGCGATGATGGCTACGTAGCCGTCACCGCTCCGCGTGACGAGCCGAACGGGCAAACGCGCAGTTATTTCTTGCGATACGTATAAATTACTTGATCGCTTCGCGAATCCGCTGCAAATCCACGTCCGTCCCCAGCAGCACCGGATGGTGCAGCACCAAGATCGCTTCATCCGCGCGAGTCGCATTCGGCAACTCGTTGATCGCTCGAAACCGCCCGCGGGCATGCGTGCGATTCAGCGCTCGAAAACCCGGATCGAGTGCGACTCCCGATGCTCGCATCGCGCACGCGAAGTCGTCTCGCGAGCAGCCAAATGCTGCCGGATCAAACCAAAAGCCAAGCTTGTAGAAGCCCGGTGTCGACTCGGCGGATGATTCGGAATCGACGAAGCAGCGCAACCCGGCGACGTCGTTCAACAGGCTCAACAACCGCGACACGTTGTCAGTCCGCAACTGATTCCGCTCTGCCAGCCGATCCAACTGCGGGACCAACACGGCGGCTTGCAATTCGGAAAGCGGATAAGCGTCGTTACCGCGTTGCGTGTGGACTCGAATTCGCTGAGCGATCTCCGCATCACGAGTGACGAGTGCTCCGCCTCGTCCCGACGTCAGCAACTTACTGCCGCCAAAGCTGAGCACTCCGACATCACCCCACGCTCCCGCGACTCGCAAATGCACAATCGCACCCGGCATCTGACAGGCGTCTTCAATGACGGCGATCCGATGCTGATCCGCGAACGCTCGCACGATCGGCATCGCCACCACGCCGCCATGCAGATGTGAGGTGATGATCACTTTCGTCCGCGGCGACCGGGCGAGTTCCAGTTGGTCCGTGTCGAGCTGTCCGCTCTGCGAATCGACATCCACCAGCACCGGCTTCGCACCAACGGCGAGGACGTTCTTGAAGTTTCCCTCGAAGTCATACGCCGACAGGATCACTTCATCTCCGGGACCGACACGCAATCCTCGCAGAGCCAACTCGACGGCCGCCGTTCCGCTGCATGTCAGCACGACATGCTCGCAGTCGTGCAGCGCCGCGAGACGCTCGGAAAGCTCGCGACAGTTGGGGCCGTGATATTTGCCCCACGATCCGTCAGCGAACGCTCGCCGCAACGCCGCCTCGACTGCTTCGTCGGGAAGCGGCCAAGCCGGTGGCTGCGGATTGTCGTGAAGATCACTCATCGCCGCTCGCGGAGTTAGAGACAGAGCAAGTTCCGATACGATGCCCGCCCAGAAGTTGGATCGCAAGCAACCGACGTGGGGCACGTTTTCAACGTGCCCGCCGAACAAGGATCACGCATCAACCGACACGATCGGCAGCACATATCCCTTCTCATCGAACTGCGCGATGACCGATTCCTTGTCGGTGTGCAGGCCGAGGACCGAACGAAATTCTTCGCTCGTGTGCAGGCTGCGGAATACGACAAGGTGCAACTTGCCGAGCCGCAACCGATGCCCGGCCGCTTCCCACGGCGCGAGCTTGCGACCCTCTTCCGCGACGGTCAGCGTACGCCATTCGGCTTCGAGCGACGCTCGCTCCGGCGACCAATCGAGCACGATCGGCGCGTATAACGATTCGCTCGATGACGCCTGAGCCAACCGCAATTCACCGAGCGTGGCATCAAATTCGCCGACCGTGCTGTGCAGCCGATCGTCCGGCAGCGCAAGCGGGAAGCAGCGAACTTTCACGTCGTTTGTCGCGAGCCGAATCTCGCGCGTTCCTTTATCGGATTTGGAACGCACTCCGCGTCGCAGCGGCAACGTTGATTCGAGGTCGATGCGTCGCCGGCCCACTTTCGAGACCGAATCGGCCAACACCAAGAAATGATCCTTACGAGACAACATCACTTGCCGGCACAACATCGGCCCGTCGGCGAGTTCAAGTTGCAGTTCGATGTAATCCATGTCGGTATCGCTACTCCAACAACTGCACTTCCAGCCGTCGGTCCAAGTCAGTCGCTTGCCGTCGAGCCGCACGCTCAACCCCCACTCGCCGTCGATCACCGGCACACCCAATAGGCTGAGTTGCAAGTTCACGCTCGGCCCATCGTGTCGCACGAGCGCCGTGTTCGCGGTCGCGTGCCACCAATTCCGCAAGCAAGCCCAACTCGCCCAGTCCGATTGCGTCGCCGGTAAATCAGTGTCCGTGACGATCAGCCGTTCTTCCGGAGTCTCCGAATACGACTCGCTGCGGAATTTTTCTTTTGAGCCACCGCTCGCGACGTGCTGTCGATAACGCAACGACTCCACCGCCAACGAGAGGTGATCGAGACCCGCCAACTCTGCCGCGCGATGCAACATCGGAATGAGCGATCCACACTCGGTCGATTTCGCTTCGCGATCCGCCAGGACGTTCATGCCAAGCATCTTGCCGTCTCGATCCAACAGCGTGACCGATTTCGTGACAACATCCTCAATGCGGAACCGAGCCTCCCCTTCCAACAACGGCTCACCGACGATCGCGCCGACTTCCACCGAGCGTGCAAACGATGCGAGCCAGCGAGGCAAGACCGGCAGCAAGCTCGCGGCCGGAGTTCCGTCGCCATCGGTCTGCTCGATCAGTTCGTTGCGCAGCGATTGTTGTCCGAGCTGTTTGAAGTCGGTGACTCCCTTGATGTCTGCGAACAACTGACTCAGCAACCAAGGCAACTCGCCGGTGACGAGTAAACGTCGATCGGGAGTCAGTTCGCATTCCAGCGGCTCAACCAAATACGCCGCCAACTCGAACGCTCGAACCAACACCAACCGCCACACCGACCAGGCAACCGTCGCATCAACGCGCGGCCCGCTCCACAGCCAGTCTGCCAGCGCAAGCAACTCCAATTCAGTCCGTTCGTCCTTCCAAGTTTCCGTTGCCGCGAGTTGCTGCGAAGCCCATCGGCACAAACGCGACCAGTCCTGCTTTTCGATCAGCGACCAAACCGATTTCGCAGGATGCTGACTCGAAGCATTCCAAGGCCACAGTCCACCGCGATTCGTCGCTCGCTTCCGCAGCAGCCGTCGATCCGCGCGAGCGGCCATTTGCTTGGACCAAGCTCGCCAGAATTTGTCGGTGCGACCCGATTCCGCAGAACGCCGAAGTTCCTCCGACGCAGACGGCAACCACGCCACGCCCGCCAAGAGTTCTGCATCCGACTTGTCCGAAAGATCGACCTCACGCCCAAAGGCCACGGCAAAATCACTCATCGCCAACGTCTCTCCGATCAAATCCCAGGTGTGCGTCACGGAACGGGCGGAGAGTTTAAGTGGCCCCGCTGAGAAAAGTAGCCGAGTCACTCCGTGACTCGAAGATTCCGGTCACGGAGTGACCGGCCTACTTTCTCAATAACCCTCCCTGACGTCGCTGCTGGAGCGAGTTCGCTGCGATTGTTAGCCTTGTTGACGTTGAGTCACTTCTCTCCCCTCTCACTCTCGTCCAAGGAGACATCTCATGGTCGCGACCGCCGAAGCCAAGTTTTCCGCTCCGAAAATTCGTCAAACCAATCTGCTGATCAACGGCAAATGGGTCGAGTCTCGCAGTGGCAAGCGATTCAAGACGATCAATCCTGTGAATGAGACCGTCATCGCCGAAGTCGCGGAAGGCAGCCCGGAAGACGTCGATGCCGCCGTGAAGGCCGCGCGAGCCGCGTTTGAAACGGGGCCGTGGTCCAAAATGGATGCTCGCGACCGAGGCCGCTTGATGAACAAGCTCGCCGATTTGTTGGAAGCGAATCTCGACGAGTTAGCCGCGCTGGAAACGCTCGACAACGGCAAGCCGATTGCCGACTCGCGCGCCGCCGACTTGCCGTTATCGATTGATTGCCTGCGCTACTACGCCGGCTGGGCCGACAAGCTCACGGGGGACACGATTCCGATTCGCGGCAACTATTTTTGCTACACGCGCCGCGAACCGGTCGGCGTCGTCGGCCAGATCATCCCGTGGAATTTTCCGCTGCTGATGGCGGCGTGGAAGTGGGGGCCGGCGCTGGCCTCCGGCTGCACAATCGTGATGAAGCCGGCCGAGCAAACGCCGCTTACCTGCTTGCGGCTGGCGGATCTGGCTCAAGAGGCGGGCATCCCCGATGGCGTCATCAATGTCGTGCCAGGTTACGGAGCAACCGGAGCCGCGCTCGTGAAGCATCCGGGCGTGGACAAGATCGCGTTCACCGGTCACTTCGAGACCGCTCAGAAGATCATGGTCGATGCGTCGCAGACGCTGAAGCGTTTGACCTTCGAGCTGGGCGGCAAGAGCCCGAACGTGGTCTTCGCCGACGCCGACCTCGATGCCGCCGTCGCGGGTGCCGAGTTTGGTTTGTTCTTCAATCAAGGTCAGTGCTGCTGCGCCGGCTCACGACTGTTCGTCGAGCAATCGGTTCACGCGAAGTTCGTCGAGAAGATCGTCGCCCGCGCGAAGACTCGGCAGATCGGCGACCCGTTCGATCCGAAGACGACTCAAGGCCCGCAAGTCGATGCCGACCAGTTCAACAAGATCATGTCGTACATCGACAAGGGCAAATCAGAAGGTGCAAACTGCCTGACCGGCGGCAACCGTGTCGGCACGAAGGGTTTCTTCATCGAGCCGACCGTCTTCGATAACGTGCGCGACGACATGTCAATCGCGAAGGACGAAATCTTCGGCCCGGTGATGAGCATCCTGCCGTTCAGCGGCGTGGACGAGATCATCGACCGCGCGAACAACACGTACTACGGCCTGGCCGCCGCCGTCTGGACGAAGGATGTGCAGAAGGCTCACAAGTTCGCCGCCAGCGTCCGCGCCGGCACGGTCTGGGTGAACTGCTACGACGTCTTCGACGCCGCTGCCCCCTTCGGCGGCTTCAAGATGAGCGGCAACGGCCGCGAACTCGGAGCCGCCGCCCTCGCCAACTACACCGAGCTGAAAACGGTGACGATGAGCTTGGGGTAGGCGATTCCGCACCACTCGATTATGAGTCGCTTGTTCAAAACTCTTGATGAAATCTCAGATGTTAACTGAATCGGAACTCCTCGCACTGATGGTCGACCTTGAGTCGTTCCATGTGGAACGTACGATCTCCACGACGGACACGGACAAGTTTCGGGAGGCGATTTGTGCGTTTGCTAACGATATGTCTGGCAGCAAGCTTGTCGGCTATTTGCTGATTGGCGTTGACGACAAGTCCGGCAATCCGAGCGGGTTGACGGTCACGGATCAGCTACTTCAAAACCTTGCTTCGTATGGCAGTGATGGAACGATTCTTCCGTCGCCCGCCATCGTCGCTTACAAGCAGACGCTGTCTTCAGGCGCAGGTGATGTAGCAGTCGTCGAAGTGCAGCCGTCGCACCTTCCTCCGGTTCGATACAAGGGGCGCGTTTGCATCCGAAACGGTCCTCGAAAGGGCATAGCCAACGAAGCTCAGGAACGAATTCTCACCGAACGCCGAATCTCCGCAGTCAAGCCGTTTGACACGCAAGCGTGCCTTGGCAGCAGCTTGGAAGACTTAGCGCTTGACTTGTTTCTGAATACTTACCGAGGCCAGGCGATTGCGCGCGAAGTGTTGGACGAGAATCATCGTCCTATCGAAGAGCAGATGGCGTCGTTACGTCTATTCGATCTTGCGAAGAACTGTCCGACTCATGCTGCGATCTTGCTCTTTGCTAAAGACCCGTTGCAATGGCTTCCGCACGCCTACATTCAGTTCGTCCATTTTCCGGGAAAGGAAATGGACGATAATCCCGTTGCGCAGAGATCATTCTCTGGTGATCTGCTGTCTCTTCTCCGCGAGCTGGATGGGTTTGTCCGAAGTCTGCCGAATGCACGAACCATCGAAGTCTCCGCCTTGAGAGAGGAAACCGTCTACGATTTTCCGCCCATCGCAATTAGGGAACTCTTGATGAATGCGGTCGCGCACCGATCGTATGACGCCTCATCCCCCATTCGTTTCTATCGGTTCGCGGACAGGCTCGAAATCATCAGTCCCGGTCCTCTCTACGGCGAAGCAACTCCCGCGAACTTCCCGCGACAGACGAGTTATCGAAATCCTGTGGTCGCTGAAGCTCTCGCAGTTCTCGGTTTCGTGAACCAATTTGGTCGCGGTGTGTTGCGTGCGCAAGCGGCTCTCGCGAAAAATGAAAGCGATCAGGCGAAGTTTGAATTCGGCGACACATTTTTCGGCGTCAACATCCCGGCACGGTCATGAAAACTATTGCATTCTTCAACAACAAAGGCGGCGTCGGCAAAACGACTCTGCTTTACCACTTGGCGTGGATGTTCTCCGAACTTGGAGTTCGCACGGTCGCGCTGGATCTCGATCCGCAATCAAATCTCACGTCCATGTTTCTACCCGTGGAACGTCTCAGTGAACTCTGGGAAGGTCCGGCTGCCGGTCACACGATTGTTTCCGCCGTTGCACCATTACTCGAAGAAGGCACCGGCGATGTCCAGAATCCGCACTTGGAAGTCATGGGCCGGAATCTCGCACTTGTTCCAGGCGATCTTGGCTT
>JAYVQJ010000649.1:0-6482 GCA_043777235.1 Planctomycetia bacterium | reverse complement strand
GACGAGATTGGTCAGACTGCTGACGTTCTCGTCCGCGATGATGAGGATGTCACCGCCGTCGCCCCCCTCGCCACCGTCCGGCCCACCGAGCGGAACGTTGGCCTCGCGGCGAAAGCTCACGCACCCGTGACCTCCGTCGCCTGCTTTGCATTCAATCGTGTAGCGATCCACAAACATGGGGCGGGACTGTAACGCTGCACTCGAAGTCAGGCGAGCGGCTTGGCAGTCGGCAAATCACAGCCTTTGAACAATTCGGAGATTGCCACTCCAAGGCATGTCCACCAGAATCCCGCTGTTGAGCCACCATTCTTGAGGAGGGTCTGATCATGAAGCGTCGCGGGTTTACTTTGATTGAGTTGCTGGTGGTGATCGCGATCATCGCGGTGTTGATTGCTCTGCTGTTGCCTGCCGTGCAGCAAGCCCGCGAGGCGGCTCGGCGCGCTCAGTGCCGGAATAATCTCAAGCAATTTGGGTTGGCGATTCACAACTATCATTCGACCAACCAAGTGTTTCCGTTTGGAAAAGGGGCGAGCTATTCGGGTGCTCCGGTCTACGCTCGTTGGTCGCAGCACGCGATGCTGCTGCCGTATCTCGACCAGGGACCGATCTACAAAAGCATCCGCTTTACCGCGCCTCCCGATACGCCGGGCATGGGCGGGGTGATTGCTTTCATGCCGGCTTACACCAGTCCGGCGGGGATCAACACGCTTCCGTCTCAGATGACGATTCCGATGTTTCTGTGTCCGTCTGACGGTCAGGGAACCTTGGCGGGACAGAATAACTATTGCGGCAATCAGGGAGGCTGGTTGTGCGATCGGGGGGATGCTCCGGGAGCTGCGACGGACGTCAGTCCCAGTGAAATTCAAACGGGAGTTTTCTACTACCTCAGCAAAGTTCGAGCGGCGGACGTGCGCGACGGGTTGAGCCAGACCACGTTCTTCAGCGAGCGGCGGCGTGGCGGCGGCGTCCCCGATCCGAAGAGCGATCTGTATGTGATGGCACCGCAAATTTCTCTGGCCGCGACGTACACAACCTGTATGGCCACCAACACCATGCTGGCCACGCCGCTGACCAGCAAGTGGGGCTATAGCTGGGTCATGGGTGAGAATTGTTGCACTCAATACAACCACGTCGCGGTGCCAAACACCGTCTCGTGCGCGGGGACTGGTTTCATCGGCACGATGACCAACATGGCAATGCAGGTCTCAGCGTCGAGCAATCACGGCGCTGGCGCGCATGTCCTGATGGGCGACGGTGCCGTGAATTTCGCGAATCAAAACATTGATGTGACTGTCTGGCGGGCGATCGGGACTCGTGCCGACAAAGAACTGGTGGCGTCACCGTTCGGCGGATAGTTGTGTGGAGTTCGAACGATGACGCCGTCTCGTTGGCTGCCGGTCTTTCTTGCGTGGTTGCTCTGTGGATGGTGCGTCGGTTGCGGCTCATCATCCGGTGGCCATGAGCGCTACGTTCCCAATCCGACACAAGCCAGTGCGACGATCGAGTTGGTCATGGAGGCGTGGCGGCGCGGCGATCCGGTTGGCGAGATTCGCGGTGCGAAGCCGCGAGTGTTCGTGGTTGATTCGCACCGTCGTGAGGGACAGACGCTCGAAAGATTCGAGATTCTCGGCGAGGTCGCCGGCCTCACACAGCGGACTTATTTGTGCAAAGTGAAACTCACGAATCCCGACGCTGACGAGAAGGTTCGTTTCGCGGTCCTGGGCATCGATCCGCTCTGGGTCTACCGGCACGAGGATCTCGAACTGCTCGCGCATTGGGAGCACAAGATGCCGGAACAAACTCCAGAGACGAAACCATGAGCGACGAGTCTTCTCCGGCTGATGGCCGAGAGCCGAAAGCCGATGGCCATCGTCCGTTTTTACGGATGTCTTCCATCCGTTGGACTGCGAAGCTGATCGAGGTGCGATTGCGGTTCGTGATGGTGTTGCTCGTCGCGTTCGTGATCGTCGGTCGGTGGGGGACGTGGCGGAACTATTGGGACAAGTGGACTCGTCCGCTCTTTGGTGGAGCTGCCCATGCGGGAACGGTCTCCGGCGAGACCGAATTCTTTTGCCCAATGTGCCCCGGAGTCCTCTCGGATTGGCCGGCAATCTGTCCGGTCTGTCACATGGACCTCGTCTCACGCCGCCGTGGCGAGCCAATCGTCTTGCCGGATGGAACACTCTCACGCATGCAATTGGCTCCGTACCGCATTCAGTTGGCGGGGATTCAAACGACCGAACTGCAACCGCAAAAATTGGACGATGTCGGTGAGTGCTTGGCTCTTCCCGAATCGGCGGTGATCGACAGCGGTTCGATGCAAGTGGTCTACGTCGAGTCGATGCCTGGCATGTTCGACGGGATCGCCGTGAAGCTCGGCCCGCGCGTCGGCGATGTGTTTCCGGTGCTCGACGGTCTCAAACCCGGCCAGCGAGTCGCGACCAGCGGAGCGTTCTTGATCGACGCCGAAACGCGGCTCAATCCAAGTCTCGCCGTGGGGTACTTCGGAGCGGCGGGGAATCGCGTCACGAATAGTTCGTCGACACCAGCAACCGGTCGGCGTCGCCACAAGAAAAGTCAACTCACGGCTGAGGATCAAAAACTTGTGGCCGCTCAAAAGATCTGCCCGGTCACCGGAGCCGACTTGAACTCGATGGGTGGTCCTCTGCCGGTTGAGGTTGCCGGCCGCCGAGTCTTCATTTGCTGTGCCGGTTGTGAAACCTCGCTTCGCAAAAATCCGGTGAAGCATTTGAAGAAGCTCACGCCATGATCGAACGCCTCATCGAAGTTTCGATACGGCATCGCGCGATCACAATCATCGCGGCCTGCGTACTGGCGGTGTGCGGCGTGATCGCAGTCGGACATACGCCGATGGATGCGATTCCCGATCTGTCCGAGAATCAAGTCCTCGTCTTCGCCGATTGGCCGGGACACAATCCGCGCGAAATCGACGAGCAAGTCACCTCAACTCTCTCGCGTCACTTGCAAGGGATTGACGGCGTGCGTGTCGTGCGCGGCGCGAGCGAAGCGGGATACGCACTGCTGCACTTGATCTTCGACGAGTCCGTCCGGTTCGAGACTGCTCGCTCGCGGGTGCAAGAGCGATTGACGTTGCTGGGTGAAACGCTGCCGAGCGGCGTCACTCCGCGATTGTCGCCGGATGCCGTGCCGACCGGACAGATTTTCTGGTACACGCTCGAAGGTTCGGGACTCGATCTCGGCCGGTTGCGAGACATTCAGGATTGGTATCTCCGCCCGCAACTCAGCAGCGTTCCGGGTGTCGCCGAGGTTGCGAGTGTCGGCGGGCATGTCCGCGAGTTTCACATCGAACTTGATCTCGTGAAGTTGCAGGAACTCGAACTGTCTCCACGTGATGTCTGCGACGCGGTCGAACACTCGCAGGCGATTCTCGGCGGCAACGTGATCCACAAAGGGAACGCCGAGTTCCTCGTTCACGCTCCCGCTGGTTTCGGCGCATCTGCGTTTGACCCGGAACAAGTGGAGCGTCAAACACGGCGCGACCTCGAAGCTGTGCTTGTCCCGCTGCCGAGTCACGGCGCGGCTCGCCTGCACGATCTCACGCGTGTCACGATGGGACCGAAGCCGCGCCGTGGTGTGTTCGAGAAGGACGGCAACGAAGTGGTCGGCGGCGTCATCGCGATGCGCTATGGCCATAACCCGCTCGAAGTAACTCGTGCAATTCGCCACAAGCTGACTGAACTGCGCGGTGGGTTGCCGGTGGGCATTCACGTCGTGCCGTGTTACGACCGCACGCCGCTGATTGAAGGGGCGGTTGCAACTGTCACTGGCACCGTGTTGGAAGCGATGTTCGGAGCGACGTTGTGCGTGCTGCTGGTGCTGCGGCATCTGCGATCGAGTTTTGTCATCGCGATCACTCTGCCGCTGGCCGCGCTGGCGTCGTTTGTGTTGATGGCGGTGTTGCGAACGCTGGGCATCGTCGACATTCAGACCAACATCATGTCGCTGGCGGGGATCGCGATTTCGATCGGAGTGTTGGTCGATTCGTCGATCGTCATGGCCGAGAACGTGATGACTCACTTGCATCGCGAGTTTGGCGATCAACCGGTGACGGGCGATGTCCGAGCCATCGTCCTCGCCGCGTGCCGTACAGTGGGCCGGCCGATTTTCTTTTCGGTGCTCATCATGCTGATCTCGTTTCTGCCGGTGTTCGCGCTGGGAGGGATCGATGGCAAATTGTTCCGGCCGCTGGCGTTCACGAAGACATTCGCGCTGATCGCGGTCGCGATCCTGTCGATCACTCTGGTTCCCGCGCTCTGCACGATTTTTCTGCGCGGCCGGATGCGGGCCGAGACCGAAAGCTGGCTGGTGCGCGGTGTGATGGAGGTCTATCGGCCGGTGCTGAATTATCTGCTCGACCATCCGACGATGATGGCGTGGATCATCAGTGCCACGTTTCTGTTGGGCGTGATTCCGATCGGCTACGACGGGCTGTTTCGAGCGGTGCTGTTCGCGGCGTTGGTGACAGTCGGTTGGATTTCGTTGGTTCCGGCCAAAAGGGCCAGCCCTATGCCAGCCCAGGGCAACGCCCTGGGTGCCGGTATTCAGGAACAAGGCTCAAGTCGTGAAAGGGCGACGCTCGAATCATCGAACGATTCAAGCGTCGCCCTTTCAGGGCTTCCGACAACAACACCGAAGATCCAGTCACCCAGGGCGTTGCCCTGGGCTGGCATAGGACTGCCCCGTTGGGGCGAAAGCGCAAATGCTCGACGTCAAGGATCGCCTGAGAATGGTCGTCGTGATCGCTCCCTCGCTAACGCTTCGGGTTGGTGTGGATCGCTCATTCTCGTCGCACTGATCGCTCAGCAGACGATGAAGCCGTTGGGAACGGATCTACGAGTGCCGCTCGACGAGGGCATGGTCATGGACATGCCGATCACCATGCCGAGGATTTCGGTGACGCAATCGGGGGACGATCTGAAGGCTCGCAACATGTTGCTATGCCGGTTCCCGGAAGTGGGCATGGTCGTCGGAAAAGCGGGCCGAGCAGATACGCCGTTCGATCCGGCTCCGCTGGACATGATCGAAACGATGGTTGATTTCCGGCCGGCTGAATTCTGGCCGAAACGCAAGCTGCGCCGAGCGGATGCTGAACGGCAGGGACACGAGGTGCTCGATGCCCTCGTTGCCACGAAGTTGATCAGCGGTCAAGCGGACTTCATCGAATCAGTCGCCGGCGCACTCACTCGCTGTGAGCTGGCTCTGCGTGAATTCGCCTACGTTCGCAATCAAGACTTTCAGCGACGGCTCAGCCGCGAGTTGGTTCACGAGACACTGACACGCTTGGCCGCGCGCTGGCATGTCGAAGGCCGATTGACTCGCGAGTTGCAGTCAGGCGATCTCGTTTTACTGCACGAGTCGTTGTCACCGCATCTTGGCACGCACTTGGCCATGTCGCTGGAAGAAGACGACCTGCGAGAAATCGCGGAACAGGCTCTTCGCCAATTGTCTAATGACGAGCTGTTGGTTTCAGAGGTTCAATCACCAATGGAGTCAGAGACGCGGACCTCTCGATGGCGACGCGCTGCGGATCAATTGCTGGGCCGAGAGACTCCGTCGGAGTTCGCGATTCTGCGGTCGGAATTGCAACGCGTGCATCGAGCGGCCTGGGTCAGGCACATCGAGACGCTCAATCGTGAGCTGTTCGATCGCGGCTTGCGATCGTTCACGCAACTGGTCGCGGAAGAACTGCTGAGTCGTGCGGATGACGTCGATTCGCGCGTCGAGAGATGGCTCGATCAAATCGCCGCGGCGCGTCAGCCATTTGTCGTCCCGTCTGCTGCTGGTCCAACGGATGCTGACCGTCTGAAGGTGGAACAAAAGTCGGAACATCATCAAGGGGGACGGACACTGCCGCCGCTGCCGATCATTGATCCAGTGCCGGAATTGCAGGCGGTCCTCGCCGAACAGACACGACGCTTCGCGAGCCGGGCATTTCTCTGGGCATCCGAACGAGACGAACTGACAGGCTTCGGCGGTGAGTTGGATCGCGCGTTGCAGATGCCTGGCTGGACGAACGTGTGGACTCGGCCGATTCAAAATCGTGTGGATATGCTGGCGACGGGCATCAACACCGAGATTGGCGTGCGCGTGCTCGGCCACAATCTCGATGAGGTGGTTGCGACTTCGGAAGAGATCGCGGCAATCCTGCGCGGAGTGCCGGGAGCGGCGGATGTCATCGCCGATCCGATTCGCGGCAAGGGCTATTTGGAAATCGTGCCGAACCGCGAACGGCTCGCTGAACTCGGCGTCGATCCGCGCGACGTGTGGCACGTCATCGAGACCGCGCTCGGAGGCAAACAGGTTGCGACGGTTGTCTCTGGCCGCGAGCGTCACGATGTTCGGGTGCGAGTTGTGCGTGACGCGAGTCGTGACGAACACGCCGTGCGACTGCTGCCGGTGCCGTGCCGTTTGAATGTGACCGATGCGGTTCGCGTGCGCTA
>JAYVQJ010000648.1:0-6491 GCA_043777235.1 Planctomycetia bacterium | reverse complement strand
TCGGCGGGCTCTCCATGAAGTCGTCTTGCTCGACGTACAGCGTTCCGGAGAAAGGAACCTTGCGCGAGCCGGCGCTCTCGTCTTCTGGGTTGTTGACCGCGTCGAGCCAATCGACTTGTCCGGCGGGCCAATTCGTGAGCACGATCTTCAGCGGTTTGAGCACGGCCATCACACGCGGGGCACGCTTGTTGAGATCGTCCCGCAGTGCGTCTTCCAGCCACACCATTTCGATCGTGCTGATGAACCGAGCGACGCCGATCCGCTCGCAGAACGCGCGGATCGCTTCGGGTGTGTAGCCTCGGCGGCGTAGCCCGCAGATCGTCGGCATGCGCGGATCGTCCCAACCAGAAACGAGGTTGCCCTTCACGAGTTCCAGCAGCCGACGCTTGCTCATGACCGTGTAGGTCAGGTTCATCCGAGCGAACTCGTACTGCCGCGACGGGAAGATGCGAAGGTTTTCGAGGCACCAGTCGTACAAGCGGCGATGCGTCTCGAATTCGAGCGTGCAGATCGAGTGCGTGACCTTCTCAATCGAATCGCACTGACCGTGAGCAAAGTCGTACATCGGATAGATGCACCACTTGTCGCCGGTGCGATGATGATGCGCGTGCCGAATGCGATACAGCACCGGATCGCGCATGATGAGATGCGTCTCGGCCATGTCGATCTTCGCTCGCAGGACATGTGCTCCGTCGGCGAACTCACCCGCTTTCATGCGTCGGAACAAGTCGAGGTTTTCCGCAACCGTACGATTGCGGAACGGACTTGGCATTCCCGGCTCTGTTGAAGTGCCGCGCTGCTTGGCAATCTCGTCGGCCGATTGGCTATCAACGTAGGCCAGACCCTCTTGGATGAGTTGCTCGCCCCAAAGATAAAGCGGGTCGAAGTAGTCCGAAGCGTAGTACAGGTTGTCCCATTGAAAGCCGACCCAACGGACGTCCGCTTGGATCGAGTCCACATATTCGGTGTCTTCGGTGGTCGGGTTGGTGTCGTCGAACCGCAGGTTGCACTTGCCGCCGTATTTCTTGGCGAGTCCGAAATTCAAACAGATCGACTTGGCGTGTCCGATATGCAAGTAGCCGTTCGGTTCGGGAGGAAATCGCGTCTGAACGGGTAGCTCGCCCCAGCGATTGGTGCGCAGGTCTTCCTCGACAATCTGCTCGATGAAATTCAACGAGCGTTCCGGCGTGGCAGGAGTGTCGGCGGAAGGATTCGGTTCGGCAGAGGACATCGATCAGGTCTCTTTTCTCAAGAACGCAGGGCAGGACGAGGTTCGCGGTCGAAAAGTAGCAGTTGCCGGAAAGTGTTGCCAGCAGCGTTCGCGTGGCGGACAGCGCAGGCCAATGTTTCAAACTGTGAACGATGCGCAGCCATGTAACCCGCAGCGTGAGCGAGGGAATGCCCCGGCGCTTCCTTGCTTACGCTGCGGGTTACATGGCTAAGACTGGAAAAAACCGCCAGACCGTCCGCGAAGCCGGTCCCGCTAGCAACGATCCGCGTGGCGGTTTACAAACCGGCCCCGAATTGGCCGAGGATACCGAGGCATGTATGGAGACCCGATGAATCCGACACCTCCGCAGAGCGATCCCGCACTCAGTGGCTCGCCCGCTGAGGCGGCCCCGGAGGCTCAGCGCCGAGTCGACACGCCGCAAGTTGTGGTGCCGCATGCCCGTGTCCCAGAGCCGCGCCCTCCGTGGGTCACTTGGTTCGCGCACCCGTTCGCAAATTGGTTTTGGTTTTACGTGGGATTTGTCGCTGCTCTGTCAGGGGCGAATTTTGAATATCCCGGATTAGGGCCAGTGGTGATCGTCGGCTGGCTGACCGGGCATCTGGTCAACGCCAAACATCCGATGGCCGAAATCAAGTTGCTTTTGGCCTCGATGGGGATCGGCTATGTCTTCGACGGCCTTCTCACACATATGGAGGTGCTAAAGTTCAAGTTGCACGAGCCGTCGTCTTGGTGGTGGCCGATTCCGCTGTGGATGGTGATGATGTGGCCGAACTTCGCTGCCACGTTGAACAGTTCGATGAAATGGCTGCGCGGGCGGTATCGAATTGGAGCAATCCTTGGTGCGATCGCTGGACCGTTCTCGTACTACGGCGGCGTGAAGTTTGGGAAAGCGGTGCAGTTCGGCAATCAATGGTCGTTCTTTGGTGCGACCATCGAACTAAGCGAGTTTTGGTCGTTCTGGGGTTCGATGATCGTGATCGGAATCGAGTGGGCGTTCGCGATGCCGTTGCTGTTGTGGTTGTCCGCCAAGTGGGTTCCCGGCCCTGTTGAACAAAACGAAAAATAGCGGCTTATTCAAGAGTCGTTCTGTGGGCCGATTTCGCCGAAATCGGCTGTGGCGGACGTCGCTCCCCGCTTGCGGATTTCGGCGAAGTCCGCCCACACTCGCGGCAGTTCGTAACAACCCGCAGCGTCAGCGAGGAACGCTTTCACGCACGTTTGCTTTCATTCCCCAATCTCTTTCGACAGCCCCGCCGGAGGATTCATGGCCGCACCACGAAACTACTCGCCGTACCAGCAAAAGATCATTGGTCGCTACTACGACAACATCGAGCAGATCGACCAGCAGCGACTGGGTGATCTCGTCGCAAACTTGTATCTCGCTGAAGGGAAGAAACGCGAGAAACTTTGGAAGCAAGCAGGCGAGGTGATGGAACGACTCGGCGTCCCGCAGTCGCGGCTGGAGCACGTCCTAAAATCCGCCGACCCCGCGATCCTGGCCGAGGTCGTCGAAGACATCCAACGCGGCCACATCAAACCGCCACCGAAGAAAAAGCCGCCGACAACGTAGCCATCATCGCTCCGCGTGATGAGCCTTACAGGCAGCGGCATCGAGCGCTCAAAAAGCGTCCGAGAGCCCAACGCGAAAGGCTCATCACGCGGAGCGATGACGGCTACGCTACTCGGCAACGATCTCGTCGGGCGACAATCCGTCGGCCAGATTGTCCGAAATCACCGACACCATGATCCGCGTCCCTCGAATGCACGCCTTGCCGTGACAAACCTGCGAATCGCTGATGATGTGCTGTTCCCCGTTCGAGTTCGACATGCTCATGTTCCTGCGACAGTTGGGGTGACGCATCACCCTCTGGGTGCGGCGGGAGTGCTCGTGTTGTCAAAACGAAAACCGCAGGACGGCCGAGGGCGGCCATCCTCCAGAATTCCCCGCCGAGTCGGCGAACTCTTCGCGAACTTTCCTTGCTGAGATGCGGGTGTTGCTTCATGCTGTTGCAAAATCGGTGACGGCAAACAAGTACTGATCTGGAAAAAAAGTCGCATGATTGACGAGTTCATCGACAAGCTGACAGAGTCGATCGAAGACGCGAGAACGGGACGGTCCTTCCCAACGCAGATCAGCGTGGCCAGCCTGGATGATCTGAGCGGCTTGGCGAATGACGGTTGGCGATTCGATTGGGTTCAGCAACTTTCGGAAGGCGAAGTCTACAAGCTGACGGTGCCGAAACTGGGACGCTCGATTCACGGGCTGATTTCGATTTCGCGCGGTGAGGGCTTCGTGCAAGCCAATCTGATCGAAAGCCATCCGGAGAATGTCGGCCGGAACAAGAGATATGCGGGAGTTGCCGGCAACCTGTTTGCCTATGCGGCTCGACTGGCTTTCGAGTTGGGTTTTCAAGGCTTCGTGGCTTTTGAGGCGAAGACGGAATTGATTTCGCACTACGAGCAAAGCCTCGATGCGCGTAGAATCCGGGACAGTCAGCGGATGTACTTGGATGAAGAGGCCGCGACTAAATTGGTCGTCAAATACTTCGGAGCCAATCATGGGAATCGTTCGTGAACCGGAAGGCGTGGACTTCGTCGTCTCCAGCGGCCGATGGTCCCCAGAGGTCTCGGCCGAAGTCGCTGAGTTTCTCCGCCAAGTTCGACTGCAAGCAAAGTCGTCGCCCACTACGGTCACTCGCCTGGAGAAAGATGCCGACACGACGAAAGAATCCCGGTCGGAGTTAGGGCCGATTGTTGCTTCAAGCTGATTCGCGGCGCGTAGTATGGCCGCCCCCGGCCGTCCGTCTTTCAAAACGGTGAAACGCAAACCGCAGGACGGCCGAGGGCTGCCATCCTCCAGAATTCCCCGCCGAGTCGGCGAACTCTTCGCGGAGGGCCGGCTCCCGCCGGACGGGTTTGCCGGTCAAGCACCAATGGGCGGCAGGTGGTCGAACCTACTCCGCTCATTACTTGTGTTGGTCGATTGACCGGAGATACCGCCAGTCACGTGCGATTGAAAGCATGAGAAACACAGCAAACACACCGTGGCCAGCACCAACAATTAACGAGCCCAACGGACTTGTTGCACGGTCAATCAACCACGCGATGCCCCACATCACCAATGGGTTCAATGGAATAACCGGAAGAATGCTGACGTGTCCTCTTCGATCTTTCGGGATGCCTTTTTTCGTATCATCCGCCTCGCGCTGCATTGAGGCAGCGATGGCCCACATGCACCAGACGGCAAACACGACGACGAACAGTGGCCACGACGCCGACATAACTAACCTCACGCAATGATTTCACGAATCGCCTTCCCGAACTCGAACTCCAGCCGCTAGTGGCCGGGGACTTCGAGGGAGCGGGGGTTGAGGCCGAGTTGGGTCAGGACGGTGGCGTGGATGTCGGTGACGTCGTGGCGGTGCTCGGCGGCGTGGATTATTCCAACGAGAGGGCCGTTGAGTTGTAGTCCACGACCAAACGGTGCCCAAGCATCAGACGCACTCCCAGCAGGACGTTTTGGCCGGAACTGGCGCAGACTTCGACTTCTTGGAGTTCGCCAAACCAATCGAGCCAGGCGACGAAGCTTTCGATTTCGGCCTCGCGACCGTCCGCGAGAATCGTGGGGATAATTGACGACACGACCAGTCCAAGCTGTTCGATTTGAGCTTTGGGAAGTACCAAGTCTCCGGTGAAACCTGTATCGACCCAGAATTCGACGGGGGTCGTTTTACCATCCGGTGAATTGCGAATCGGCACGTTGAGCAGTGCGCGATCTTGCGAATCGACGAGGCCGTTCATGGTTCATACCAGCCGATCTGCATGGCGGACTTGTGTCCCACTCGCATTAAGTAGCTGCGTCGATTCGGGAAATTGGCCCGTGATTGCCGGCTCGCTTCGACCATCGTCTTGCCCAAGTAATACGTCCGAGAAACCGGTTCGATGGCAACGAACTCGTCGCGATGCTCAGCCTCTAAGGCTTGCCGAAGCTCGGATTCGTAGAACTCTTTGGCTTGTCGAGCGATCTCCTGAGTTTCCAAAACTTCTGACATGATTGTCCTCCACCGAAACAAATTGGATTCCGTCGCACTCACAACCACCATAGCCGTTGGAACGGCTTTCGTCACGATTTGATGGCGGTTGTGTCACGCCATGATCTCGCGAATTGCCTTCCCGAACTCGATCTCCAGGCGCTTGTGGCCGGGGACTTCGAGGGAGCGGGGGTTGAGGCCGAGTTGGGTGAGGACGGTGGCGTGGATGTCGGTGACGTAGTGGCGGTGCTCGGCGGCGTGGAAGCCGATTTCATCCGTTGAGCCGTGAGCGATGCCGCCTTTGATGCCGCCACCGGCGAGCCAGCAGGAGAAGCCGTAGGGGTGATGGTCGCGGCCTTGCGAGCCCTCTTCGCCGGGAGTGCGGCCGAATTCGGTGGCCCAGACGACGAGCGTTTCGTCGAACAGGCCGCGCTGTTTGAGGTCTCGCAACAGCGCGGCGATCGGTTGATCGACTTGCGGGCTGAGCTTGCCGTGGTTGTCCTTCAAGTTGGCGTGCGCGTCCCACGAGCCGCCTCCGCCGCTGCCGTGATAAAGCTGCACGAAGCGGACGCCGCGCTCGACCAACCGCCGCGCGAGCAGGCACGATTCGGCGAACGGTTTCGTGGTGGGATTGTTCAAGCCATACAGCTCGGCGGTGGCAGCGGTCTCACCCGATAAACGAAAGACTTCGGGGACCGACGTCTGCATGCGGAAGGCGAGTTCATACGACTTGATGCGGGCTCGCACGGTGGCGTCTTCGGGGTGCTTCGCGGCGGACAGGCCGTTGAGTTCGCGGAGCAACTCGAACTCGGCGGCTTGTTCTTCGCGAAAGACTTCGGGGCCGGGCGAGGCGTAGGGCAGGGGATTGTTCGAGTCGAACTTCAGATGCACGGCGTTGTGCTCCGGACCGAGATACGCCCCGTTCTGAGCACCCTTGCCGCCGCAGCAAACTCCGGGGGGCTCGCCGATCGCGACGAAGCTCGGCAAGTCGTCGTTGAGCGTCCCCAACCCGTAATGAGCCCACGAGCCGACGCTCGGATGATAGCCGTCGAAGATGTGATGCCCGGTGTGCATCTCGTACTGAGCCGCGTGATCGTTGTCGGTACACCAGCACGACCGCACGACCGCGATGTCATCGATCATCGAACCGACATGCGGCCACCAATCGCTGACCTCAATCCCGCTCTCGCCGCGAGGCCGATAACCAATCTGCATTGGATACAGCTTGG
>JAYVQJ010000647.1:0-6495 GCA_043777235.1 Planctomycetia bacterium | reverse complement strand
TTTCCGGTCAGCACCGAGTGCTGATCGGCCGGCGAATCCAAGAGCCTCAGAATGTTTGTCGAGAACCCTACGACAACCAGCACCACCGAGCGATCCGGCTGGCCGGCGAGTGTCTGCCTCAGCAGGCCGACCGCTTCGGGAGCATCTTTGCCGGATTTCAGTTTGTGCGGATAACGCGGCTGGCCGTTGTCGGATGCTTTGACTGTGTCGGTCAGATACCGGCTGTCTTCCGGAGTCTTGCCTTTGCGAACGACTCCGAGCGGAATGTTGCCTCGGCCGTAAAACGTGTTGACCAGATCGACAAACGGCGCAGCAAGATCGTTGTCCTTACTCAGCGTCACTGCCAGTAGCTCGCATTCGCCTCGGCTTTGCAGCGCGTGAATGACACCCAGCGCGAGGGCGTCGTCGATGTCATTGCCCATATCGGTGTCGAAGATCAGCTTGACCGGGCGAGCGGGCGGCTCGTCCGCACGAATCAGCGTCGTGGACGCGACAATCAACAACAGCCAAACGGCGACGGACGAAATCAAGGACGGCATTTGCATCGAAGCACTCCCGGAGGTGAATTTGGAAGCGGCATTTCAGCAAGTGCGAGCGCAACAAAAAACCCTCACCGCACGATGCGGTGAGGGCGGAGAGAGAGCTCTCGTTTTTGGATCGGGCCGCAATGAGAGGTTGCGGTTCAAAGAGTCGTGAGAAACCAGTGTCAGTTTTCGGAAGTAACCCGAAGCGTCAGCGAGGGGGAATTTCCTGCGAGGTTTTCCGACACCTCGCTCACGCTTCGGGTTATTTTGCCCGTTGGGAATCGGGTTCTAGTAGTCTTCGTCGATGGCCGGCGTCCCGACGATGTCGTATTGGCTGTCGCAGAGGTCGCGGTCGTCGAAGAAGCGTGAGCCAGAGAAGCAGGACTTGCTGGTCTTCAGGCCAGAGTAGGTGTAGCTCTGATTCATGGCACCGATGGCAGCGGCAACGTCTTCGAGTTCTTCGCTGACCGCTTGGCGAACTTCGGTGAGTCCGACAATCAGGCCCAGGACCACGATGGTCGAGACCAGGATCAACTCGGCGGAAACCACAAAACCATTCTCGTCGTTGAACAAGCTCTTCATGATTCTCTCTCCCTTTGGGTTGGTAGTAAGCGACGCCGGTCGTTAGTTGTTATTTGGTGAGGTTTGGCGTCGTTGACGAGGGAGGTGTTAAGCGAGCTGAATGCCAAAGAATCTTTACAGCACAAAAACTTTGCGCTCGCGCATACAAATCGAAGCGCAAGTCATTGGCCACCAGCCGGAAAAGATTCTTCTGAGAATCTCTGAATCAAACGGCCCGCTCGATGTGGCTCTTTGGAAGCGACGTTGCCGAGAAACAACGCGACTTGAGCCATCTCGCCGCAACTCCTTGAGCCGTCACGGCGCACCTCGCTTCGGCAACATCGAGGCGAAATGGCATCATCGCCGTCTCGCTCACGTTCTTATCGAGCGACCGATTGTTTCTCGCCGGTCAGGAACGCGATCAAGTCGACAAACTCATCGACCGTCAGCGTCTTCTCCAAGCCGTCCGGCATGATGCTTCCGGCATGAGCTTGCGATTCCTCGATGTCCGCTTTGCGGAGCGAGTGCTTCTTCCCCTGATTATCCGCGAGGGTCAACGTGTCGGCCGTTTCGGAAATCTTCAGGCCGTTAAGCACCCGCCCGTCGTTGAGAGCAATCGTCTGTGATTGGAACCCGGCGGCGATCGTTCGGCTGGGATCGAGCAACGATTCGACGATGTGAATGCGTGAGAAGCGACTGCCGATGCCCGTGAGTTCGGGCCCGATCTTCTCACCTTGCTCGCCCAGCCGATGACACTTCAAGCACTGTGACTTCTCGACGGTGAGGAAAAACTTGCGGCCGCGTTCGATGTTGCCGGTGCGAGTCAGTGCGGCTTCGATCAAGCGTTCGTGTTCGGCTTTGGAACTCTTCAAGCGGAACCGAACGTGGAATTCGATGGCATCGGGGACGCTGCCCAGTTCTATGAGCAAGCGGTTCGTCCCCTTCGCCAGCGGGGCTTCAAAGCGGTCGGAATCCGGTTGGAACTTGCGAGCCTCCGCGCGTTGCAGCATTGACTTGCCGTTCAACCAGACGCGCAGTGGCGTGTTGCTCGACATCAAGAACTGTGCGGTGGTCGGTTCCGGCACGCTGAACTCCGAGTAGCCGACCCACGCGCCGTTGGCTTTCTCGTGGATGCTCAGCCACGATTCGGGACCGACGCCATAGACCGCTCGCCACGGTGGATTGAAGTTGTACCCTTTGGGATCGGGCTTGGTCTCGCCGCCCAACAGCGAGACAAACGGTGCTGCGTCGTCCGGCTTCAATGGTCCGACGACTTGCCAGGCAATGAGACTGCCGTCAGCTCCCTGAAGTTCGCGAACCATCTGTTCCAATTCCGAGCGGCGTTCGGCCATGACCTTCGCGGCCCACGACGACAGCGATTCGATCGCCAGGTTCCGCACGTCGCTCGACGAATGGCGAGTCGCCAATTTCGCCACGGCTGCGGCATGTTCCGGCCCGCCGAGTTCCGCGAGACAGCGCAACGCAACCAATTGCGTCGTGGCGTCAGTGAGTGCAGTGACAGCCAGCGGCACGACGCGCGGCTCACGCAGTTGCCGGAGGGAATCGAGGCTCGCCTGTCGTATTTCCGGAGGCTCGTAGTCCGGTCGTGCTGCGGCGAGTAGTTGCGGAATGGCGTCACGCACTTCCAGCAGGCCGGCGGCCACTACGGCCGCAAGTCGGACATCAGGCAAAGGATCTTGCAACAGTCTGAGCACAATGTCGGCCACGTCCGCAACGTGCAGGTTCGCCAGAATCTCGATCGCCGTCGCTCGGACCACCGAGACCGAATCCCTCGTGCAATCGAGCAAGAGTGTCTTGGCTTCGGGCGCGATCGCAGTCTTGGGGTTCGCCCCTGCATCTCGTCGGAAGAGTTCGCGCAGCAGATCGGCAAGCACCCGATCGTTGACGAGCGGCTTCGCAAGACCGAGCAGTCGCGCTTCGCGTTCCGCACCGAGACCTTCGCACCACATCGTCAAGGCGGTCATCCGCAACGGAGCAGACTGACGCACGTCGGTGATGAACGATTCAAGAATCTCTCGCCGAGCATCCACCGGATGTTCGCGGAGCGAGGTGAGAATCAACGCCTGCTCTTTCTGCTGCGCCTCATCGCGCAACCGCGGGGCGAGAATCTCCCTCTGTTCTTCCGGCTGCGTCTCATCGCGCAACCGCGTGGCGAGTGTCATCAATCGTGTCGGAATCTTCTCACGCTGCATGTGCTGCAACACAATCAGCCGTACCGACGCATTCCGATCAACGAGCAGTCGATCCAACGCCTGCTCGATAAATTCCGTTCGTTCCCAGGCGACCGAATTCGCTGGACGCGGTCCAGGCCGAAAGCCCCAATAGACCCACGGCCCTGGCTTGCGATGCACGCGGCTCAAGAGGCTCGCATACTCGCGCCGCACAGCCGGATCGTTCGCCAATCGAATGCGAACTTCCAATCCCTCGACGACTTGCTTGTCCGCTTGATCGGCAAGTGCTCGCAGCGCGATATACCGCAGCGAAACCGCCCAGTCGGCGTCCTTCGAGCGATCACGTTGGGGACTGCCACCATTGAGCTTCAAAGCGGGGGGCGCAGGCTCGAACGGTTCATCGAGTAGTCGCAACACGGCCAACCAGTCGCCGCAGCGGCGTAGCGTTTGTTGAGCCGCATGCACGGCGGGCGGACTCGTCCATTTCTGCAGATCCTGCGACATCCAAAACGGAGTCTGTGCCCACTTCAAACGCCCGAGCGCCACGATCACATCGAGCGTCATCGGCCCATGCCAATGCAATGAACCGGCCAATCGCTTGGCGATTTTCACATCTCCGGGCCCGGCGTCGAGTCGATGCTCAGCCAGCATCGGATCGTGCAGATCGGCGAGTGCTCGGATCGCCTGAATCTGCACGCGCGGCAGTGCGTTCAACGTCGCCAGCTTGAACAACTCGTCGGTGGCTCCTGGGCCGAGAACGTGTTCGAGAATCCACACTCCGTGTAGCCACCCGCACTCATTGAGATTCGCTTTTTGCAGCAGTTCGACGACACCGGCTGGATCGTGGCGGAATTGCCGTTCGATCATGAGCTGGGACTCAAGTCGCTCGTAGTAGCTGTCGGAATTCAACGCCCTCGTATCTGGGACGCCCTCGTCCGAGCGCTCGGACGAGCGCGTCCCAGTGACGGACTGCACGCGGTAAATCCTCGCGCGGCCGCGCTTCGGACGTTGGCCATCCGCCCAATCGGCGATCAGCAGCGAGCCGTCACGATCGACAACAAGATCGGTCGGTTTGAAACCATACGGATCGTTCTCGGCTCCGGACGCGAACTCGACTTCCTTGCCGGGAGAGCCGGGAACGTACCGCATCACCGCTCGGCCCCATTCGCAGAAATACAGGCCGCGATACTCCGGCGGGAATTGTGTCTCGCGGTAGTAAATGCCACCCGCCGATGAGCCGAGGCCGAGATCGGCCAGTGGGGCGAGCGCCTCGTCGGGACGCTCGTCGTACAAGTACGGATAGCCGTGGTCGGCTCCGAAGAAACTTTGGATGACGCGAATCTTGTAAGTGCCGCCGTCGTTCTCGTTGTCGCGCGTGAAGACGTTTAAGTCGTCGTCGAGCGCGACGTCGTAGATGTTTCGCAGGCCGGTCGAGAAGACATGCAAGTCTCGGCCATCCGGCCGACAACGCAGAATGCCGCCGCCGTTGAGGACGAGCAAATCTCCCTCCGGCCGAACGACATCGCAGCCGCGATCACCAAGTGCGAGATACAGCCAGCCGTCGTACCCCGCGACGATGCCGTTGGTGTTGTGCAGCCGAACCTTGTCCTCTTCCGGCCCCAGCCCAAAGCCTTTGAAAAGATTTCGCCGCTCATCCGCTTCGCCATCGCCGTCCGTGTCGCGCAGCGCCGTGAGATACGGAGCGTGCATCACGAACACGGTCCCGTCGTGATACGTCATGCCTTGAATCGAGTTGAATCCATCCGCCCAGACCGGAGCTTTGTCGGCGTGGCCATCGCCATCGGTGTCCTCGACGAGCCGAATCTCATCGCGCCGGATGATGTCGGTGGTCCCCAACCCTGTCATGTAATCGGCGGCCACGAACAGCGTGTTCGCTCGCGGTCCCAGCGCGATCGCCGACGGATATTCAATCAACGGATCACATGCGAAGAGCGTCGCCTTGAATCCGTCGGGAACTTTGAGAGGCGGGAACCGCTTTTCGGTTTCCGGCCCGGTCGTCGGCGGATCGGCAAGGATCACGGTCGGAAGCAAACAGCATCCAACAGCAAGCAGAATCCATCGCGTCACGATCAAGCCTCCTGGTCGGCGTCGAGTTCTGGATCGGCCGATGGCCGTGAGCCGAACGCCGATGGCCGTTGTCAGTTTCAAAACGCAGGAAAAAGGATCACGGCTTTCGGCCTACGGCTTTCGGCCGGGCGGAATTCAGTCGTCGTAGCGGTTGGGGCTCCAACCTTGAGCGACGTTCTTCAGGATGTTCAACGCTTCCCGATCGACCGCACACGCCACGATGCGCGGCAGTCGCAGCATGTTCGCTCGTTCGTCGATCCACGTTTCGCCGAAGTGGACCGGTTCGCCGGTGTCAGTCCAAATGGCATCGCCTCCCAAGATGCGGACGATGTGCAGGGACACCGGAAAGTCGTAGACATTCGGCGAATGAATCAGCGAACCGCCGAACTCACCGCTGGACAGCAGCGGATAGATGCTCCCCGGCATGTCATCCGGTGCGACTCCTTGCAGGCCGGCGGCGCTGACTGCCGCCGCTCGTTCACGGTCGCGCTTCTGAAATCCGATGACATAAATCTGTTTCGACTCCGGCCGAGTTGCCGTTGTGATCGGCGTCAGCCCATCGAGCACCGCTCGCGCCGGCCGGCTCGGATCATCCGCACCGACGACGACTCGCGAACCAATCGCCTCGCACCAAGTGCCGTGCTCGCCCGACTCCGGCACAAAGACCAACGAGTAATGCAGCGTTCGCCGATCGCGCAGATGCAGCATCACCGCGTAACCGTCGCCAGTGTGATCGCGATACTGCTTCGTCCCGTCGATTGGATCGAGCGCAATCGTCAACTCGCTGTCGGCCGAGAATCGTCCGAGGTCGCCGTTCGATTCTTCTGCTTCGATCCGGCATTCGCGAAACAGCGGCGAGCGATCGCGCAGCGCCGAGATGACCAACTCCTGCACCGTCAGATCCGCCAGCGTCAGAGCGTCCGTCTCCGCGCTCCCCGACGTTTTGCCGCTCAACCCAATGTTGAACTTCCGCAACTGCCGAGCAATCGCCCCTGCCCAACGAATCACCTCCGGCATGTGCGCCGCCAACGCTTCCGCCACCTCATCTATTGCGACTGTCATGTGTTCCCCCCGAACCCTTAGCGAGGTTGCACCTCAGACCGAATCAGCCGGAACGCGCTAGCGTCCGG
>JAYVQJ010000646.1:0-6502 GCA_043777235.1 Planctomycetia bacterium | reverse complement strand
GCAGCGGGTAGAAACCGATGCTCGGCAGCACGTCGAGCCGATGTGGACTCGTGGCCGGCGAGTAGAACGCGAACGTCTGCGGAATGCGTGGCGACGTCTGCTCGATCTCGGTGATCTTGCGTTTGATCTCGTCGTACAGCTTCCGATCAGACCCAGGTATGTAGCGGTCGAGCACGTTGACCGACGCTTGGAACTTCAGATCGACCAGCCGCGCGAGTCGCTCTTGTTCGACGTCGCGATCAGCGGCCGGCGTGTCGTAGGCCGAGCGTTCTTCGTCCGTCAGCGAGCGACGGACTTCGTCGTTGAAGCGACGCCGAGCCGATTCCAGCAATGACTCGCGCAGCGCGAGCGCTGGTTCGTATTCGGGAGGCCGACGCAACTCGAAGTCGCGTCGCAGTTCCGGATCGCGTAGTGCAATATCAATCGGTTGGCCGGTGACGAAGTACGCTTGCAGGCGGTAGTAGTCGCGCGTCGTGATCGGATCGGACTTGTGGTTGTGGCACTGAGCACACTGCATCGTCAGGCCGAGAAACGCATTCGTCGTCGCGTTGGTGATGTCCACAAGCACGTCGTTCCGTTGCCGCCACTTGTCCTCTTCGTTGCTGCTGATGCGAGCCGCCGCGAGGAATCCGGTCGCGATCAAGTTCTCGTCCGAGTACGGCTGCAACTCGTCACCGGCGATCTGTTGCCGCACGAATTCGTCGAAGGGCTTGTCGGAGTTGAAGGTGTTGATGACATAGTCGCGATACCGCCACGCGAAGGGCCGCGGATGGTTGCTTTCGTAACCTTCCGATTCGGCCCATCTCGCGACGTCCAGCCAATGTCTGGCCCAGCGTTCTCCGTAAGCCGGTGATGACAGCAGCCGATCCACGAGTCGTTCGTAAGCATCGGGTGTTGCGTCGGCGACAAACTCTTCGACGTCATCACTGCTCGGCGGCAGGCCGAGCAGATCGAGCGACAGTCGCCGAATGAGCGTGCGCCGATCCGCTTCGTCGGCGGGAGACACACCGAGGAAGGAGTCGATCACATTCTTCGGAGGATGGGCACTCTTGCCCGTCCTGTTTCCGTCATCTGTGTTCGATTTCGCATTGGTTCGGGCAGGAGTGCCCAACCTCCGAGATTGAAACGCCCAATGGTCGGACCTCACTTTCGGAGCCGGCAGCAACTGATCGTCCCAAACAAGCCCACCGTCGATCCACTTTCGCAGCGTCGCGATCTCGCTCGGCTTGAGCCGTTCGCCTTCCGCCGGCATGACAATTTTCGGATCGCGAGCTTCGATGACTTCAATGACTCGACTGCGATCGCTCTTGCCGATGACAACCAACGGCCGACCGCTCGTCTCGCCGAGCCACTCGTCGCGCACATCCAAGCGAATGCCGGCCGATGCATCACCTCCGAGATGACATTCCCAGCAACGCCGCGACAGGATTGGAAACACGTCGCGGCGGAAGTCGAGCTTCGTGGGCTTCGCGGTGGTGGGTTCATCGGCCCACGTTGTTCCAATGAGCAAGGCCGCAATGGCGAAGGCCGTGTATCGCTCAATCATCGTGAGAAGTCGTGATGGCATCGGCAATGTGTTTCGGAGGATGGCCGCCCTCGGCCGTCCCTTTTTTTGCAGCGAGATTGATCACCAACACGGGACGGCCGAGGGCGGCCGTCCTACGGCAATCTATCGCGATCCTCTGCTCGGTTCCACGAGTTTTTGGCCGCACGCCTCGCGCAGCGCGGCCAAGGCTCGCACCCACAACATGCGAACGGCTCCGGCCGAGCGGTTCATTCGTGTGGCGATCTCGTCGTGCGACAGGTTTTCGAGATGCCGGAAGATCAACACGTCGCGATAGTCCTCCGGTAGCCGAGCGAGGACGTCGGCCAAAAGGACGTCCAACTCACGCCGTGCGGCTTGTTGGCTGGGAGACGGGCCTGATTCTGCCAGCAACGAACCGAGTTGCTGCGATGACTGCGCGAGCGCCGCATCCAGTGACACTTCTTGCGAGATGTCACGCTTTGCCGTGCCGTGGTAGCGACGAATCTCGTGAGCCAGCGCGTGAGCCAGAATCTGTCGCAGCCACGCGGTCAGTTCGGCTTCGGTTGAGCCACGAAACTGCGGGAAGGCTTTGACCGCTTCGAGCAGCGTTTGCTGCACGACATCCGACGCATCGAACTTGGCGGCGAAGCGGCTTTCGAGTTGCACTCGCGCGAGCAACCGCAACCACGGCTCGAAGCGGCGCAGCAAGTCGCCCTGCGCGGGAGACTCGCCGCACCGCGCGTGATTCAGGAGCGTCTCGAAGGTTGCGTCAGACATTTTAGCAGCAGTGCAAAGTGCAGAGTGACGAGTGCAAAGTACAAAATGATCTGCAAAGGACACTCTGCACTTTGCAGTCTGCACTCTTCACTTTGCACTGTGTTACGAAACTAAACATGTCGCGCGAATCTCCGTCGGCCGAACTTCCACAACCAGAGCAGGCCGGGGCCGAATACCTGCTTCAGAAACAGCACTGCGCCAACCGCGAAGGCTCCGAAGAACAGGATGAACCACCAGCCGTGCCACGAGTAGTGTTGTTCGGGAAGCATCGTGCCGAATTCATTCACGAGCAGGATCACCGCCAGCGCAACCGCCGCGAACAGCGAGCCGCCGAGCAACCACTTCAATCGTCGCCATTCGTTGCGGAGCACGCTGCTCATCACCGCTGCCGGCCAGGTGAGAATCGGCAACGCTCCGAAAGCCATTGCGAGTTGCGGACCCCACGGAAGCCCTGCCATTCCGGGACTCGATGTGAGGGATCGCAGCGCGACGATGCTTAACGCGACGACGGTCACTCCGGCGACGATCAAGACACCGCGCCACCAGCCGAGTTCCCGGCGACGCATTCCCGCTCGGATCAACCAGAATGGAATCAGCACGATGACGAGCGACAGCAAGATTGCTCGCGCGAGCTGCATCAGCAGCATGATCCAGAACGATGACGACCACTCGCTCGCCGAGGGTACCCACGGCAATTGCTGAATGAGTCGCGGGTCATCAACGTAGCCGTCACGTTCCGCGTGACGAGCCGAACGTGCGAGTGACTCTGATTTATCGGCCGACTTCGATCCTGCGTTCAATGTCGTGAGAGCGTTCGGCTCATCACGCGGAGCGTGATGGCTACGTTGATATCTCCCGTCCTCATCCGTCGGCAGCACCGCTCGCGAGACGACATGAGTGAGCAATACCGTGCCATCGCCAACACGAGTTAGCAGACGCGGCGATTCGTCCTTCGAGTTCAATTTCGGCCGATTGAGGTCCAATTCGCGGCCGTTCTCGTTCATACGTGTGTTGGTACTTGCCCATGTGCGGCGTAGCGGCTTGCCAGTGAGACCATCGAGCATCAACAACGAATCGCCGCTCGACAGGTACACGAGCAATCGCCCATCGGCGGTTCGCTCGAAGTGCGAGACTGCGGCGTAGGCACCCTGCGGCGGCGACCAACTCCAAAGCATGTCGTGGAGACCGCGAGTTGCTTGAATCTTGCTGCCGACCCCCGACAAAAGTTCCTCGCCGCCGTCGCCGTCCAGGTCGTGCGACCAAAGCTGGTAGGCTTGGTTGGGCACACGCTCAAGGAGTTTGCCCTCGTGATCGAGGAACGCCACATCCCATCGCGAACCGGTTTCGTTGAACGCGACAGCAACGCAACGTCGTAGTCCTTTCGCTCCGCGAAAGGATTTGCCGAGCGCGGAGTTAGCGTTCGTTGTTGTTTGGGCGTCCTTCGCAGGATGGGCGTCGGTCGACGTTCGGCTTTCGTCACGCGGAGCGTGACGGCTACTTTGGGCGACGACCGCGATGCTCGGCGCGGCGAAGTATTGCGGCTGCGAGCCTTGCCAAGTCCACAAGGATTCGCCGGTGTCGCCGCGCAGGACGGTGACTCGTGGCTGCTTGGCTTCCATCCGCACAATCTCGACGCGGCCGTCGCCATCCAAATCGCTGACGATCAGCGAGCCAGGTTCATTGTCATTGAAGCTCGTCCCTTCGAGCGGCTTTGGTCCCCACAGCTTTTTCCCGTCGCGACCACTGTGAGCTTGCAGCGTCTGCGACCACGAGCCTTGCTGATCTTTATGCGGCACGGTCAACACGATGTCGCGCGTTCCGTCGCCGTTGAGATCGGCGGAATGATCGCGCTGAACTCGGCTTCCCGAGTGCATCGAATAACTTTCGCCGACCACCACATCGGAGTACGGCTCGCACCATCGCAGTGCTCCAGTACGGCCATCAAGGGCTGCCAACAATTGTTGTTGACGATGCTCCTGGCTGCTGTCTTGAGGAGTGGGCATGCGGTGATAGATGAGATCCATTTCAACCAGTTCAACCAGCACCTCGGGACGATCATCGCCATCGAGATCGAGCGGTGTGACGAAACCCACCTTCAGATGGGTCTGCCGATAGCTGGGTGACTTGGAGTCCACGGCAATCGGCTGAGGCAGAATTCCTGCGGGTGTTGGGATTGGTGAGCCACCCCAAAGCCGTTTCCCTGTCTTGCCAGAGATCGCTTGTAGGAGTAGCGGTGTCGTGCCACCGGCCGTCACCAGCGGCGAATCGAATTCGGAAGAGTTCGCTTCCCGCGACACCAACAAGTCGGCGAGTCCATCGCCGTCGAAGTCTCCCAGCGGCAGCGGGAACGATTGCAATTCGCCGACCGTAAAGCTGCGCGGTGTCTCCGGCCAATTCACTTGCCAGTGCGACATGATGTGACCATCGCGTCCCGACGCGACGTTGATCGCGTAGTCGCCGTGGCCGTGATACCGCTGCGACAACTCGGCGATGCCGTCGCCATCGAAGTCTTGTTCCTCGACCCAGCGGTCGAGCCGCCGAAACGCTTCCGGTGGTGAACCGCGCAGCACGACGAACTTGCCGGCCGGCAGATCGGGAGAGATGTTCGCATTCGCGAACCGATGCGGATCGTCGGGCACGAATACGGCCAGATCATCCAGCCCGTCGTTGTTCCAATCGACGAGTCTCGGCAACGCGAGTTGCTCGGCGGTGTGTTCCACGCGGCCGGTCTCGGCCGACAGCACGAACAACAATCTCGCTCCCGCATTGCCGATCCCGTCGCCACCTTGATCCGCATGACGTCGAACCGGCAAGACGAGGTAGCCACGTTGCGCGATGTAACCCGAAGCGTCAGCGAGGGAGTCCCGCGTATGTCCCTCGCTAACGCTTCGGGTTACATCGCCCTCCCACCAGATCGGCGCTTCCGGCGTCCCCGTCCACGTCGAATATTCTGACGTTCCAAACGGAAGGCGCTGCAACCACAGGCTCTTCCCATCGCGGCCGGAGAAGCAATCGACGTACAGAAAATACTGCTCGCGTTGATAGCCCACACTTTGATGGACGACCTGCATTTGGTACTCGCGACGTACCGAGACAGTGAACAGTTCGCGCTGCCCATCGCCATCGAGGTCCGGGCCGACGGCGTATTGTTCGGGCGGACGACGCAAGTCTTCCCCGTAACTCTTACGGATTGGAAACCGTCGTTCCCAACGAAGTTTCCCGGTCGCCCCATCGAGCACGCGACAGCCAACCCACGCTCGAGCACCACTTTCTCCGTTGTTGGGCAGCACGACTTCGTTGCGGCCATCGTCGTCCAAGTCCACGACCAACGGCCACGCGGCCTCGCGGAAGATCTGCTGATATCGATACGGCTCGATCAAGATGCTGGTGTCCCACAGCGGTTGCAGCCGAGTCACCGAGAACGCCATCACCTGCGGCGAACCCTGCTGATCCATGAACGTCAACAGTGCCTCTGGAAAACCGTCCGCATCCAGGTCCACGAAACGTGCGGCGTAGGCATAGCTGGGCAGAGCCTGCGCCGAGCGTCTTGGTTCCCCCGTTGCAGAATCCAACATCAACAGTTGATTCCCGATGATCGCGATGACGACCGGCTGTCCGTCCAACGTCGCCTCGGTGAGCCGCGTGGTGGGATCGTGCAATTCGGACCCGTGCGTCGTTCGTATGGTCACCGGAGTGCCGGGTGCCGACGGTGTCAGCGGACCATGCCGCCACAGCGATGAGCCGGTCTGTGGTGAGACCGCTTCAATCCACATTTCGTCTCGCACTGCCGAGCGCATCACGCAGACAAGTGCATCGCCGCTCCAAATCGGAGTGCCTCGCAACACACTGCTCCCACCATCCGAACCTTGCGAACGAAACCACCACAGCGGCCGACCATCTTTGCCGGATGCCGCGACCAGCACCGCCGCCTTGGGAGTCCCCGGCCCCGGTCCAAGCGTTCCGAGTTCTGGCCTCGCAACTTGCGGAGCGCACCAGATGACATCCTCCACTCCATCTCCATTGAGATCACGCATCGGCTGCATGATCTTCGGCGACGAGCCATTCCGAAACCACCACGGATCGAACCACGACAAGACCTGTTGCCACGCCAACACGTCGGTCTGCGCCGGAAACACCTTCCACGCCTCGCGATCTTCCGGCAGTTTCAACAACGCGATGACAGCGGGCGATTCGAGACTC
>JAYVQJ010000645.1:0-1700 GCA_043777235.1 Planctomycetia bacterium | reverse complement strand
TCGCTGACGCTGCGGGTTACTGGGGTAAAGTAAGTGCCATTGCGCGCTAGCGTCCGGTTCGGAATGTCGATCGACTCTCGAACCGGACGCTAGCGCGTGCCAGCTGATGAGTTTGCTGAAATTGGGAAGTTATTGCGGCTCCGGTCCTAAGCGAGACAAGACCTCTTCGTCCGTCGGATATGTCGATCGGAGACTGGCACGTAATGGAAGCGGGACTTCGTCCATGCGATAGATGGTGCCGCTGACGGCGAGACCATAGGGAGCGGTTGTGATTTGAACTGTTGGGCGGAATGTTGATGGCGACGCTGGATAGTCGAGCGTGATGGTAGGGATCGTTTGCAGATGAGCTTGCGCTGAAGCGGAGAAGAACGGCACTGTTTCGCTGCCGAGTAACAGACAGGCATCGACTTCGCCTCGTTCGAGAAGATCGTTCGCGGAGTACTCACCGGGGTTGTAGCGCGGGTAGCCACGCGCCAAATTCACGCTGAAGGGAAAGCCGGTTTGCCAGCAGAGCACGCTGTCGGCTCCTGACACGTCCCCTTGCAACCGCATCCGTCGGGCATAGAACCGAGTCACCGCGTTGAGCTCCGCGACCAGACGCAACAGGCATTCGACATTCAGGTGCCCAAGCTCCGATCGTGCTTCTGTCTGACCAAAACGGGTGCCTATCAAACCCAGGCCGAAGAACACAACTCCGCATTGGCAGGCCCGCATTTGTTCGACAAGTGATTTGAGGTCCGTCAGCGACGCGCCTGTCTCGAATTGGCCGTGGTTTATTTCGGGGAGCGGCAGTCCTTTGAGGATCGCTCGCAACATGGTGATGGCTTCAAAGTCGCGATCAGGTTCAACTGGGATGACGATGTCGGGGCGCGAGCCATCGGGATCGAGTCGCCAGTCGTGGACCTCGCGAGCATCGCCGATCATCACAATGGTGCGGTCGGCTCGGCCACGCGGAACAAATTGACCGTGCGGAAAGACCGAATACCGTTCCGCATGTCGCGGGTGACTGACGGCTGGGTTGCAGCCCCAAAAGATGACGAGGTCCGCGCGGTTGCGAATCTCACCAAGTGTGCTGGTTGATTCGCCCACCGACTGAAAGGCCATGATCGACGGGCCGTGACACATCGAGGCGGTCGTGTCGATGGTGGCTCCCAGTCGTTCCGCGAGTTCGATGGCCGCACGCTGGCCGGGAGTGCTGCTGCGCGAAAGGCCGTAGATCAGCGGTGCCTTGGCGTGGCTCAGGATGTCGGCCGCACGTCGGAGGGCGTCTTCCAACGACGCGACCGAGCCATCAATCTCGGCCACGGGACGCTGGGCCGAAGACTGATTCAAGAACCACGGCTCCGCGAGATGGCACGCACGTTTGACGTCGAGCACGCGCGAATCATCAACGGTCAGTTCGAGGTCATCGCACACGCACCCGCAAACCGGACACGCAACGTCAGTGATCGTGGGCATGTGAAATGGATGATCTGGAGGGTGAGAACGTACCGGGCGTGATGGTCACGACCACATTCTTGAACGTGGGAGCTTTGAATTGGGTTTCTCTTAGCGATTGTGAAGCGGGTCGCACAGCTTGCCGCTTCGGCAAGCGGTGTGTGCAGCACAAGAAATCCAGAGAGGACGTTCAACCGTCATGATGGCATCAACCTTGAGTTTCGACGTTCACTCCAAATTTTGGCTCTCCGCCATTCGTGTTG
>JAYVQJ010000644.1:0-6512 GCA_043777235.1 Planctomycetia bacterium | reverse complement strand
CGAGCCGAGCAGGATGACGCGCGGTTATTTTCTGTGATCCGTATGAGTCATTCACAGTGACGATCACTCGCTCGGTCGGCGACTTCTCCCAGGCAAATGCGATGAAACAATCGTTCGTCCAAATTGCGGTCTCAGGCGGGGCGGCAATCGAGCAGTTGCGATCGCGCATGGCCGGCCGGACGAGAGGAACGTCTTGACGGCGGCAATCCGATGCTTGGCCGTGTCGAACATCGCGGCAGCGCGAGGTTCGTCGTGGTTTTCGAGGAAGCGAGCGAATTGGCCTACCCTGCCGCTTCCCGGTGTCGGCGACGCCGGGCCACACAAATCCAGACACGCCCCCCTTCTCCTATTGCGGATCACGGACAGTTCATGACTTCCTCATTGAGTCTGCGGTTCGCTCTCCTTTCGGTGGCACGTCTCACCTCATTAGACTCTGCCGAGTCAATTCCCTGTCTCATGTGTGCCACTTCTCTTGTCTTGGCAACGCGCGATGTTTGGACATCTCGTCCCCTGTTCGGGGGGCAAATCGATTGAGCTGTCGCGGCCCAGCCTTTTTCTAGGCCGGCGTCCCGACGCGGATCGCGATGCGCCGTTGAGCGTGCAGACCGCGATGTGTCGCTTGCGTTTCGCAGATGGCTGGTGGCACGTCGACGACTTGTCGGCCCACGGCGAAGTCCGAATCAACCACGAACGTTGCAGAACACGCCGTCTGAATCGGATGGATGAACTGGCCATCGGACGAGCACGCTTTCGCATCGACTACGTCACGCCAGAGGACACTTCTGTTCTGAACGACGACCTGGAGGAGATCGCGGAGTCCGTGCTGTTCAGCCAAAGCAATCTCGACCTCGTGCGAAGTCCGCCGCGCGCGAGTGTGTCGCCTCCACCAAGCGTCAACCCGGTCGTCCCGGAGAGAACACCCCCAAATTCATCGCCACGTCCGACAGCTCAAACAATGACTTCTGCTAATGATCTCACGCAGGTCGTTGACCTCTTGGGGCGATTGGTGCCGCTAGGCGGAGGCCCCGATCATCCGCTGATGAAGCCGAGAGTCACGGTGGGTCGGCAACCTCCGTGTGACATTGTCTTGCGCGTGAGCACAGTGTCATCCCAACATTGCGCGTTGGAGCTGACCGAGGGTTACTGGCAGGTGAAGGATCTCGGCAGTCGCAATGGAGTCCGACTCGACAGCGTGCGCTGCGAACAAGGGTGGATCTTTCCCGATAGCCGACTGTCGATTGCCGATCAACGCTTCCGACTAGATTACACGCCTGAAGGAGAACCACCTGTGCCGCATCCCTCACAGCAACCTTCGCTGATGGCCAAAGCCGGACTGGTGGGAGAAGAACTCGAACGCCTGCTGACCAGGCAAACTCAACAGGGAAAAGACGCGGACTCGGAGCGGAAGCGATTTGATTTGTTGAAGGACTTGTGATGTCTGAGCGGTACGGCGCTAGCCGCCGGTGAGTCACGGCGTTGTTCGTCCTCATCACCGGCGGCTAGCGCCGTGCCGCTCACCAAGAATGTCCGAGGGCTGACGCCACTCGGCTCGCCAAAAAGGTATGCAGCGGAGATTTATCGTGGCCAATGTTCTTGTCGTGGATGATTCTGTTGTTGACCGGATGCTTGCGGGACGGCTGTTGCAACAAGACCCGCGTTTTGCCGTCAGCTTCGCCGGCAATGGACGCGAGGCGATGGACGAAGTTCGCGCTCGCTCGCCCGATGTCATTGTTTGCGACTTGCAGATGCCGGAGATGAACGGCCTCGAATTGGTCGAAGCCGTGCGAAAAGAGTTCCCGTCGATCCCAGTCGTGCTGATGACGAATCGTGGCAGCGAAGAGATCGCGGCAGAGGCTCTGCGTCGTGGAGCCGCCAGCTACGTCCCGAAGGTCCGGCTGGCCGATCATCTGTGCGAGACCGTTGGCCGCATCCTCAAAGCCGCCGCCGCTGACAAAATGCACTCGCGCCTGATGCACTCGCTGGAGCAATGCGACAGCCGCTTCCGATTGCGGAACGATCCCGAATTGATCGAGCCGCTGGTCAGCCACATTCAAGAACTGTTGCGTTGCGTGCCGCTCGGCGACGAATCCGAACGTCTGCGAGTCGGTGTCGCCGTCAAGCATGCGCTGTGGATCGCGCATCACCACGGCAACTTGGAAATCCCACTCAACGGAAGCCTCAGCGATGATGACTTCCAAAAACTCGCCGCCGAGCGACGCGGGCAAGCCCCGTACCACTCGCGTGCCCTGACCGTCGCGATCCACGTTTCGAGCAGCGAAACGATCTTCACGATCCAACACGACGGCCCCGGCATCGACGTCTCGCAGTTGCCTTCGCAGCTAGAGACCGCCGCTGTGGATCGCTCCTGGCTACGAGGCTTCGTGCTCATCCCCTCGGTCATGGATGACGTCCGTTACGACGACGGCGGCCGCACGCTCTGCCTGCTCCACAAGGCGGCCACAAACGACGAAGCCGAGTTGGAATGGGAGTGAGGCATGACTTGATATGCAGTTCCGCGAATCAAGTACGAACACGCGTCATTGAGTTAAGCGTTTGGCGAAAAAAAATCGCCAATTGGATAATCTCGGAGATTGGATGTGGCTGGTCGTCCTTCAGTCGTTCAAATACATATCGATCGGACACGAAGTTATCCGAGTATTCAGCGAGAATCGGTCGCAGACCGGGATACTTCTCATTCAATGAATGGGATGCGAACGCGTTAATCAAGAAGCGTTGGGCATCTTCGTCGAGTCCATCAAACAAAAGGTGGAGTTTGTGGCCGCGAATATCAGATTCAGTGGTAATGGCGTCGCAATCGACGCCGAGTATTTCGAGCTGATTGTGGCAAACCCAACGGCACTTCAAAGACTTGATATAGAGTTCGATGGCGAACACTGCGTTCACACGCAAAGCATGAGGTGCTGACAGAGAATGGGTGGCTTTGAACAATAGATCGGCGGCATCGCAAAATTGATCTGCAAGGCTCATCACGTGTGAATCGGGTATTTCGCGTTCAACTGTCATGGGTTACTAGATTTATCTCTGTGTTTCATCCGTGGCGACAATTTTGTTTGTCGCAGTGCTCAGCCATCAGTACCACGCCGTCGCCAGTTTGCGGCGGTACTCTCCGGCAAGTTCCGAGGCCGCACCCAACATGCCGAGGATCTTGACCATCGTTTCCTTCGCGGTCGGTCCGATGCCGGCTTTGTCGCGAGCGATCAGCGACAAACAGATTTCCAATGCCTCGGTGTGCTTCCCCGCGACGGCCAGCGCATCGGCGAGACCGATTTGCAGCGACAGGTCGTTCGGATTCGCAGCGGCCGATCGCCGAGCCTCCTCGACGCCACCTGATTCCTCGGCCGAGGCGCGGACTTCGAGTTCGCTCTTGATCGCTTCCGCTTCCGGTTCCAGGAAACCGCGCTCCTCAAGTTGCTCGATCAAGCGGCGAGCTTCCTCGTCACGATTCTGAGCCATGATGACTCGCGCGAGCGCGATCTTCAGCGTCTCAGCCTTCGGTTCGAGATTGAGCGCCTCACGGAATTTCGCTTCCGCTCCGGCCGGATCGGTTTCCTCCAGCTTCATCCCCGCCATCATTGCCAATTGCGCGGCGGACGGCAGGAAGGTCGCCAGCCACTCGCGCAATTGCGGTTCCGGCAGCAGGCCCGCGAACTCGTTGACCAGTTGCCCATCGCGAAACGCGACGACCAACGGGATCGACTGAATCTGAAATGCCTGAGCGATCTGCTGCTCGGCTTCGATGTTGACCTTCACCAGCAGAAATTGACCACCGTACTCGCCGGCCAACTTCTCTAACACGGGCGTAAGCTGCTTGCAGGGCTGGCACGACGGCCCCCAGAAGTCGACGACGACCGGCAGCTCGAACGATTGCTTGATGACGTCCGCTTCAAACGTGGCGGCGGTTGAGTCTTTGATCCAGGCAGAGGTGGGCATGAGTGTGTCGCTGGTGTGAGTGCAGTTCGGTGGTCTCTGACGGCCACGAAGTAGACCGGGCAAAGTGCGGGGACGCAAGGATTGATCATTGGCGATTGGTCGTTGGTCATTGGTTATTTGCTGCCTTTCAATGACCAATCGCCAACGACCAATAACCAATGATCAATCTCATCTCGTCCAAGCGAACCACTTCTCAAATAGCCATTTGACGGTCGGAGTTAGCCGTCGTCGAGCAAACTGATCGGCCAGTCGCTTGATGATCTCGGATTGCGTCGGATAGGGATGAATCGTGCGGCCGATTGTGCTCAAGCCGACTTTCGCGGTCATCGCCAGGGTGATTTCGTTGAGCATGTCACCGGCATTCGCCGCAACGAGCGTCGCGCCGACGATCTGATCGGTGCCCCGTTTGAGCAGCACTTTCACAAAGCCATTGGTCTCGCCGTCGAGGACTGCTCGGTCGTTGTGCGACATCTCTTCGATCAGGACATCGACCGCGATACTTCGCTCACAAGCCTCCGCTTCCGTGAGACCAACGACCGCGACTTCCGGGTCAGTGTAAGTACATCGCGGGATCACCAACGACGATCCTTTGCCACGCCCCGGAAACAGTGCGTTCTGCAACACGATCCGAGCCATCGCATCCGCCGCATGCGTGAACTGATACCGCGAGCAGACATCCCCCGCCGCAAAAACTCGCCGGTTGGTTGTGCGGAAGTGATCATCGACTCGCACTCCCGTTCGTGAGTCGAATGCAATGCCTGCGGCGTCCAAGCCAAGACCATCCACGTTCGGCGTGCGACCGACTGCGATCAGCAACTCGTCCGTCGACAGGTTTTCCAAACCGTGTGACTCTGACTCGATCAGCCGGAACGCGCTAGCGTCCGGTTTTCTATGTTCGGAACCGGACGCTCGCGCGTTCCGGCTGATGTCGCTGTTCCGCTGGATCGACACGAATTTCTCGTCGCCGCGCCGCGTCACCTCGACAATGTGAGCCTGCGTGAGAATCTCCACTCCGTCGCGCCGCAATGACTCTTCAACAACCCGCGCCGCGTCGGCATCTTCCTTCGGCAGGAGGTTCGCTCGCGAGGCAATCAACGTCACCTGCGATCCGAACCGCGCGAATGCTTGAGCCAGCTCGCAACCAATCGGGCCGGCACCGAGCACCGTCAACCGGCGCGGCAACGACGTGAGCGAAAACACCGTCTCGTTCGTGACGAAACCGGACTCGTTCAATCCCGGAATTTCCGGGATCGCCGGGCGAGCACCCGTCGCGATCAACGCCCGGCGAAATCTTAGAGTCTGACTGCCGACCTCGACCGAGTCGGCACTCGTGAAGTGACCGGCTCCAAAGAAGACATCGACACCGAGTCCTCGAAACCGCTCGGCCGAATCGTGCGGAGCGAGTGACGCGCGCAGCCGTCGCATCCGTTCCATCACCGCGCCAAAATCGAGGCTCGCTCCAGCCGGGACTTCAACGCCGAACTCACCTGCATCACGCACCGTCGCGGCGACGCGAGCCGACTTCAGCAACGCCTTCGACGGGACGCAGCCATGAATCAAGCAGTCACCGCCGAGCCGATGTTTCTCGATCAGCGCGACCTTCGCACCCAGCCCGGCCGCTCCTGCCGCAGCCACCAATCCGGCCGGGCCACCCCCGATCACAACCAAGTGATATCGACCGTGCGGCGTTGGATTCATCCAATCAGCCGGCGCGACATGACGATCCAATTCGATGTCCAACGAATCGTCGCTCATGCGGGATTCCTATCCGTGTCACACTCAACCGTGTTCGCTTTCGCCGCGACAGCCGCGTCCATCAGCGCCTTCTTGGCAATCCGAGTCAACAGCACGGTCACCACGAGTGTCGCCACTAAGCCAGCACCAAACAAAACTTTTTGAGCAACGCTCCCTTCCTCTCGGCCGGCCAAGCTGTCGGTCAAGTTTTTCGCGGCCGATCCGATCGAGACATACAAAATCGTCCCCGGCAACATGCCGAGCCACGAGGCCAAGACGAAATCCCGCAGCCGTACTTTCGTCACACCGAACGCGTAGTTCAGCAGACCGAACGGCAACAGCGGCGAGAACCGCGTCAGCATCACGATCTTGAAGCCTTGCTCGGCAACGGCCGCATCGAGCACTCGAAATCGAAGGTCTCCCGCAACCTTGTCCTCGATCAACCGGCGCAACAAGGTGCGCCCCGCCAGGAAGGCCAGCGTTGCTCCAGTGGTGCTCCCCAACGAAACCGCAACGACCGTCTTCGCGACCCCGAAGGCGAAGCCTCCCGCCAGAGTCAGCAGCGCTGCCGGAAAGAAAAACAAACTGGCCGGGATGTACGACAACCCCAGCCACACCAAGCCGACGTCCCCCTGCGACCGCAATTTCTCGACGAACTGCCGCGTCGTGTCGGACAGGTCGATCTCCGATCGTGCGACCAACACGGCCGCAATGATCAACACCGACAACACGATCGCGATTCGCCACTTCATTTCAGTTGGTTCTCGGTTCTCAGAGAGGTAAGGAACGGGGTCGCAATAACATCCCGATGTTGCTGAGTGTCACCC
>JAYVQJ010000643.1:0-6513 GCA_043777235.1 Planctomycetia bacterium | reverse complement strand
ACTTGACACACTGTGTTCGACTTTCATAGATCAAGCAGGCTAGAGCGGTTCCATCAGCCGTGTAGCGGTCCTCTGTAGCCGAAGTCGCCAGACTTCGGGCCGGAACTCTGGCGAGTCACGCTACACGGACTTGTAACCGCGCTAGTGGGCCGGCGCGGCGAAGCACCGCTGGTCCCACTACGAATCGGCTGACGGCACACGGAGTGTGCCTACCACTTTGAAAAATTAGCCAGCCGTGACCCTGACGCCGCAACACTCGAAGTCATTCCAACACAGCGATAACCTTCTCGGCCATCTCGATGCCAAATCGTTGAGCCTCGATCCTTTGACCAAACGGTTCCTGCGGAGACTTCCATGACGCTCAAAATCCCGTGCCCGGATTGCGGAAAAATCTTGAAGGCGAGTGAGGAATTGGCGGGTCGAAAAGCGAAGTGCTCAGCGTGTGGCGGATTGGTGTTGGTGACGGCTCCCGTCGTCCAGGACGAAGAGGGATTGGAGTTCATCGACGACGACATGGCGGCAGAATCGGTGGCGTCGAAAGGTGGCACGAAGGCTTGTCCGGCTTGTGGTGAGATGATCAAAGCGGTCGCGCTGGTCTGCCGTTTTTGCGGCGAGGATTTAGGAATCGGAGATGCCCGACGCGGACAAGGGGTGTGGCGTGACGGGAGCCTCATGGTCATGTGCAAGGACGCCGAGCTTCCCGCACGTTGCGTGAAGACCAACGAGCCAACTGATCGCTGGCTGCGACGGCAGCTCTATTGGCACTCACCGGCGCTCTATTTCTTGATCCTGTTTCCTGGACTGCTGATTTACGTGATCATCGCTTTGATCGTGCGCAAGTCGGCGGACATTCGAGTCGGACTTTCGCCTCAAGCCATTTCGCATCGCCGCTGGGGAATCGCGACCGCGTGGTTGTCCTTCTTGATTGGCGGGTTCCTCGTGATCTTTGGACTCGCCAATGACAAACCGGGCAACTCCCTATGGATCGTGAGCATCGTCGGACTGATTGGAGGATTGATCGGAGTCATCACCGGCGTGGTGATGTCACGAGTCGTCGCCCCGACGAAGATCACCGACGAGCATGTGTGGCTGAAGGGAATTCATCGCGAGTATCTCGCGACGCTGCCGAATTGGTCGGAGAAATAATTCGTCACGACCGGCCACCGTTCGCGCGATCACGCGCTGATCGCGGCTGGCAGATCTTCAGTGACTGTGGTGAGGTCGATGACCGCCGCAAGCAATCGCGTCGGTTTCCCTTGTTCATTGCGAACGATCGCCGCCTTAATCAAGAACATCGGAGTCGAGCCATCGCGATGCTTGGCTCGATGCGTGATTTGAAATTTGCGCACACCGCCGCGGATCGCTCGTTCCAGCGACGCGATCACGCGATCGTAATCGTCCGCGTGAATATGGCTGAGCCATGACTGCAACGAATTCTCCAGTTCGTGATCGTGATAACCCAACATCTGCTTGAGTGTCGGCGAGAGATACAAATCCTGCGATCGCAGTGGCCAATCGAAGACGCCGATTTCCGTCTCGGACAGAACCTGCGAGTTCCAATCATCGACTGCTTCCAAATCAGCAATGGTCTGTTTCAACTCGGCCTGCGGATGATAAATGCTAGGAGCAATCATGGTGGGATCTCTTGGGGAGGTTCGAGGAAACGTCTCGCAAGAATGACGACGCGAACTCAAATGCCGGATGAACTTTTCAGGATCAACTCGCGGAACTTGTCAGCCTGTTGAATTCGGCGTGAATTAAAACGTCGCGTCAGTCCGCCGGTGAGTCTGCATCGGTAGCGAACGCCTAATTCTGGCCGAGCGTCGTCCGGTTTTGCGATTGGCGCGGATATGCGAGTCCATCCGATTGTCGCGATATTCGCGCCACTGATCGGCGTCTCGTCGCGCGGACGCGACGACGACTGACCGCGAACCAAATCAAGCGACCGCGATTGATGCCATCGTTGAACTGAGGTCGCGTTCAACTCTCTTCACAAAGAGCGGCGTGACGACGCGCGAAGAATCCGACGGGACCGTCGCTTGTTCAAATCACGAAACATCGTCTCGTGACGAGCGAGGTTATCGCTTCTTCGCACTCGCTTCGGCGGGACGCTTCGGATCTTTCGCGAGCGGCAGTTTGACCGATTTGCCGGTCCAGGCAGATTGATAAATCGCCAGGATGATCTCGACCGACTTGCGGCCTTCAATGCCGTCGACGAGCGGCGCGCCGCCGGTCTCGATCGCCTTCAGAAAATCCTTCAATTGCAGCATGTGACCGGTATAGCTGATCGCTTTCGGGTCGGACGCTCCGCCGGTGTTGCCGCTGCCGGCGAACTTTTCGAGAACCTTGGCGTCCTTCGCCAGCTTCTTCTCGAACTCCCACATCTTGATATTGTCTTGCTCGACGATCACCGAACCGGCCGAGCCATGAATCTCGGTTCGCTTGAGCAATCCTGGATACGCGGCGGTCGTCGCTTCGAGCACTCCGAGTGCTCCGTTCTTGAACTTCACGCACGCGGCGGCAACGTCCTCGACTTCAATTCGCTCGTGAGCCAACAGGCCGGTGACGCCGTTGACCTCGGCAACTTCGCCCATGAACCAGTACAGCAAATCGACGTTATGAATCGCCTGATTCATGAACGCTCCGCCGCCGTCAAACGCCCATGTTCCGCGCCAGCCGCCTTGATCGTAGTACTGCTGCGTTCGCCACCACTTCACGTAGGTGTCGCCGAGCGTCAGCTTGCCGAAGCGGCCGGAATCAATCGCCTCTTTGAGCGCGATGTTCGCCGGGCTAAACCGGGACGGCATGATCGAGCAAATCCGAACCTTGTTCTTCGCCGCCGCGTTAATGATCGCATCGCACTTGGCGAGCGTGATCTCCAGCGGCTTCTCGACAACAACGTGCTTGCCAGCGTTGCAAGCCGCCACCGCCGGGCCGCCGTGAGCACCGCTGGGCGTGCAGATCGTGACGACATCAACCGCCGGGTCTTTCAGCATGTCTTCCAGCTTGTCGTACTTCTTGCACTTGTTCGCCGCCGCGAATTTTTCCGCCGCCGCTCCGAAGTTGTCGAAGCAGGCAACGATCTTCGCCCCCTTGATCTGCTCAATCGCCATCGCGTGAAAGTTCGCGATCATCCCGCAACCGACAATGCCAAATCCAAATTTCTGAGCCATGAGTTGTTCCTCTGTGCTTTACCTCTGTGCCCTCTGTGTCTCTGTGGTGAAATGCGTTTTTGCACCACAGAGACACAGAGGGCACAGAGAAGACAATTCAATCCACAAGTTCCACTCGGCAGAATTTCTTCTTGCCGACGAATACGAGTAACCCAGTTTCTACTGCGATTGATTGATCGTGCGTTTCCATCCGCGTCTTGCCTTCGCCGAAGTACGCGCCGCCTTGAGCGATCGCTCGACGTGCGTCGCTCGTCGATGGCGTGAGGCCAGTCTCGACGAGCAGCCGAGCCGCTTGAGCTTTCCCCTCGACCAGCTTCGATCGCGACAGCTTCACGACAGGGATATCCGTCGGCAGCACACCTTCGCCGACTTCCTGTTGCCAGCGATTCGCGGCGGCTTCGGCTTCGACGGCATTGTGATACTGCCCGATGACTGCGCGAGCCAGTGTCGTCTTCGCCGTCTTCGGATGTCCGGCCAGCAGTGCGTCGATCTCGGTCAGCGGGATGTCGGTCAGTAACTCGAAATACATCCGCATGACCCCGTCGGGCACTTGCATGAACTTCTTCATCATGTCGAACGGTGACTCAGAAATACCGATGTAGTTACCGAGGCTCTTGCCCATGCGACGCACGCCGTCGAGGCCGACCAGGATCGGCGACATCACGCCGATTTGCTGCGACAGCTTTTGGTCCGCTTGCAGATCGCGAGCCAACATGAAGCTGTAAAGCTGCTCGGTCCCGCCGAGTTCGATGTCTGACTTGATGACGACCGAATCCCACGCCTGCATGATCGGGTACAGGCACTCGTGCAAGAAGATCGGCGTCTCGGCCGCCATCCGTTTGGCGAAGTCGTCGCGAGTCAGCAACTGTGCGATCGTGACTTTACCACACAACTGCAAGATGTCCGCAAACGACATCTTCGCGAACCAATCGCCGTTGCGATGCACTTCGGCCTTCGACAGGTCGATCACCTTGCCGACTTGATTGAGATAATCGACCGCGTTGGCTTCGACTTCGTCTTCCGTCAGGCGTTTCGCGCGAGCGTGATCGCGGCCGCTCGGATCGCCAACCAACGCCGTGTAATTGCCGATAATGATGACCGCTTGATGGCCGAGTTCCTGAAACTGCCGAATCTTTCGCAGCGGGACCGTGTGCCCCAAATGCACGTCAATGCCGGTCGGGTCGATGCCGTATTTGATGCGCAGCGGCGTGTTCGTTTCGCGGCTCTTGGTCAGCTTCGCGGCGAGCTCGTTTTCGGGAACGATCTTCTCGACGCCGCGGCGGATGATCGCGAGTTGTTCGTCAACAGGAGGGAAAGCCATCATTCAATCCGTGCCACGAGACCATTCAATTGGGAAGGCGGGGTATAGCAGCGGCTGCGAACGCTCGCCAGCATCGGTCAGCGAGGCTTCACGAGAGCTTCGTCCCCTGGCTCGAAGCCTTTCACTTCAGGGGTCTCGCGAGTCAGCACCTGCCAGCTCGCGCCGGTTTCTCGGAAGGCCGAGAAGTCCCGCGCGGCGTACGACCATTCCAAGTTCGGCGTGTTGATCCGGTGGCCGTTGAGTTCGCGCGACCACATCGCCGCGTCGAGCACACCGCTGACCAACAACGTTCGCTCGACCGGATAGGGAGCACGTCGCGTGCGAAAGAAATGCTGCACCGAATGCGACAGCGCCTTGAACAGATTCCGATTCCCCCACGGCCCGTTGAACATCGCGGTCGCCTGAATTTTCGGATCGCCTTTCAATCGGCAGGCGAAGTTCCAACGATTCGAACTGGTTCCGTACTTCAATACTGTCGCTCGCAATCCGTCGCGGTAAGTCAGCAACACTCCGTGAGACGGCTCGGTCGGGATGTCCCCTTTGCCAAGATTCTTGCCGAGTCCCCGCACCGGCTCGTTCAAAGTTTGTTCGGCCTGCATCGCGGCATCGGCGATCTCTCGCGACCAACGGCCGCTCTTCGCTGCGTGCATCAGTGCATCCCCTTCCAAGAACTCGACCGATGAGATGCCGGTCTCGCCGCCGTGACGAGACTCGACAAACGATTGCAGCAGTTCGAGGCCGTGGAAGTCGTAGCCCTCAACGCCTCCGCCGTGAATCGCGACCGCTTCTTCGATCTCGGCATTGGGTGGCAGCTCGATGGCCGGCCGCCGCGAAGCCAACGACACCGAACTCCCCGCCATCAACGGGACGCCACACGACTGAGCCACGTCGTACATCGCTTTCGCGTAGTCCCAGCGATACGAGAGATGCTTATCGTTGAAGATGGGCACGAACCGATTCGACCGCTGCATCACGCAGACCGCGCGATCGAAGAATTCCTTGCGAGGATACATCACGACGCCGCGGCTGTTCGTCGGATACTGACCGTGCTCGACGATCGACAGCACGGCATCGACCGCCAGCCCACCGGTTCCCAGCGTCAGCGCGTCTTCGATCGTCGGATACAACGGAACGTTGAATCGCTTCGAGACGTCACGCGCCATGTCCTCTTTCGGAAACTGGTCGGCATACATCGAGACGACTTCAACACCCGGATCGACCAGCTTGCCGCTGAACAGGAACGGCCGAATGAAATTCTCCAGGAAGTCGAACGCATGTGACCGGAACCGGAACTCGCTGAAAATCGCCGCGACACGCGGCCGTCGCAGCGGTTCGGCCGCGAGCGGATTCCACAGACACGAACTCAATCCGGCCGCCGAGCCGATCAAAAACTGCCGACGATCATGGGGTTGTCGCATGGTGCCTCCGAATCATTCGAGTCAAAGTAGACCGGTCACTCCGTGACCGGAAGATTCGAGTCACGGAGTGACTCGGCTACTTTTCGCAACCGGATCATCGTGATTCGCCCGCGCGACGCGCAGCATGTTCAGGCCGAGGATCTTTTCGATCTGCTCGTCCGAGTAACCACGCTGCACGAGGCCAACAGTAAACAGCGGCCAGTTCGTCCAAGCCAGCGACTTCGACATCGGATACCGCTTCGTCTCTTCGGCGCTCGGCAAAAATGCGTCGTCCGGCCAGAGTGCTTCGTACCGAGGGCGGCGTCTCGCTCGCGTTTTTCGATCGGAGAGCCCGCTCAACGTGTCACTTCCGCACCTCTGATCCACGGCCGCATTTTGCACAGCACACGGTTTTCGACTGTCTGACTTCTCGTAGGGTGGGACCAGCGGCGTTTCGCCGCGCCGGCCCACCCTGAGTTTTCGGGCCAACTTTGTGGTGGGCCGGTGCCCGAAGCGGGCTGGTCCTGTCTTTTACACACAACTCATGGTGTTGTCTCAGGGCCGAAGGTTTGCCAGGCTCGGGAGTAGTCGAGCATGCGTCGCGTTCCGATCCAGATGGTTT
>JAYVQJ010000642.1:0-1700 GCA_043777235.1 Planctomycetia bacterium | reverse complement strand
TCGGCTCCGTTGATGACTCGGTGGTCGTAGCTGAGGGACAGCGGGAGCAGCAGGCGTTCGACGACCGCTCCGCCGTGGAGTTTCAGTTCGGTGCGGCTCCGGCTCAGGCCGAGGATCGCGACTTCGGGCCAGTTGACGATCGGCGTGAACGCCGTGCCGCCGATGCCGCCGAGGTTCGTGATTGTGAACGTCGCGCCGCTCATCTCGTCCGGCTTGAGCTTGCGGTCGCGGGCGCGAGTCGCCATGTCCATTAGCTCGCCGGCGATTTGCACGATCGTCTTTTTGTCGCAGTCGCGCACGACCGGAACTAGCAGCCCGTTCGGCGTATCGACCGCGCAGCCGAGGTGGTAGTACTGCTTGTAAATGATCTCGCCCTTGGCGGCGTCGTAGCTGGCGTTGACGTGCGGAAAGGCTTTGAGCACGGGGATCAACGCCTTCATTACGATGGCGGTCATCGTCACCTTCGGCTGGTTCTTACCGAGTGACTCGCCGAAGCGTTTGCGAGCGGCTTCGAGTTCGGTGATGTCGATGAGATCGTGCTGCGTGACATGCGGAATCGTCTGCCACGAGACGCTGAGATTCGCCGCCGCGACCTTGCCGAGCTTGTTCTGCGGCTGGCGGTCGATTGGTCCGAATTGCGAGAAGTCCGGCAAAGTCGGAGTCGAGACGACTCCGCTACCCGGCGCAGACGCTCGGCCTTCGAGGATGTTCTTGACGTAGTTCTGCACGTCCTCTTGAGTGATCCGCCCGCCGGGACCAGTGCCAGTGACTTGATGCAGATCAACTCCCAGATCGCGTGCAAGTCGCCGTGTCGCGGGACCGGCCGGAGCAGGAGGTCGGTTATCAGACGCACTCACTTGAGCAGCCGGAGCCGCCGTTGATGCCGCAACTTTCGGAGCAACCGCAGGCTGAGCCGCAACTGGTTGAGCAACCGGAATTGCCGCTGCCTGTTTCACTGGAGCAACCGCTTGCGGCACTGTAGCCGGTGCCGCCGCCGCCGCTCCCGCTTCAATGCTCAGCAGCGGAGTTCCAATTGGCACCGACTGCCCGGCCGAGACGAGCACCTTCGCGACCGTGCCGGCGTGCGGACATTCGAGTTCGACGACCGCCTTCTCGGTTTCGAGGTCCATGACCACTTGGCCGGCGGTGATGACATCGCCCGCTTTGACTTTGATCTCGGCGATATCAACGGTCTTCACGCCGTCGGAGACTTCGGGCAGTTTGAATTCAATGGCCATGAGTGGCAGTCGTGATGGTTGGTTTTGAAAAAAATGAGACCGCTGATCGGCGCTAATCGGCGCTAATCAAACGCAGTTTTTATTAGCGAAGATTAGCGGCAATTAGCGGTCCTCGTGTTCGGAGTTCCGTTTTCGATCACGCCTTAAGAGGTTCGACTTTGTCGGCGTCGATGCCCAAGTCTTTGAGTGCTTTCGGCAGCTTTTTCTTATCGTATTGGCCTTGTTGAGCCAACGCGACCAGCGTCGTATACGCGACACATTCGGCGTCGATCTCGAAGTGGCGGCGGAGTTCTTCGCGAGTTTCGCTGCGGCCGAAGCCGTCGGTGCCGAGGACGTGGTACGGGCCGGGAACCCAAGTGCGGATTTGATCGGGGACCAATCGCACGTTGTCGCTCGACGCGATGAACGGACCGGTGATGCCGTCGAGCGTTGTTTCGAGAAAACTCTGCTTCGGCTTGTCGG
>JAYVQJ010000641.1:0-6516 GCA_043777235.1 Planctomycetia bacterium | reverse complement strand
ATGTCGGCTTCGATCAGTTGCAGCAGTTGCTCGATTGTGGCCGGGGCGAGACGTAGTGCCAGCCGACGGACCAAGCGAGGGCCAATGTCTCGTTGAGTATGGACGAGATGTTCTCGGACAAGCGGCAAGACCGCCTCGGTGATTGACGCTGGACAGCCGATGCGGTCGAGGAATTGCTGAGACAGCGGCACGCCCGCGTCGGCGTGGCCGTGAGCTCGCCAGCGGCCGTCGAGAAACTCGGTGGTCGTGGCTTTGCCGAGATCATGGCACAGCGCGGCCAACAACAAGGTCGCTCGTCGTTCGTCATCGAGAGCTTCTCGATCGGCGATCGCGGCAGCGGCATCACATACCAGCAGCGTGTGAATCCAGGCATCGCCTTCGGGATGCCATTCCGCGTCTTGAGGCACTCCACGCAGCGCGGCCAATTCTGGAAAATGATCGATCCAGTCGCATTGATTCAGAAATTCCAGACCTTGACCGGGGCAGCGGCTCTTGATCGCCCATTTGGACCATTCGCCCCAAATCCGTTCGACCGGCAGTGCCGAGAACTCGGACATCAGTGATCGGCAAAGTTCCGCCGTGTCCTCAGCCAGCGACAGGCCGAATCGCCCGGCGAACTGCATTCCCCGCAACACTCGCAATGGGTCTTCGGCGAAATGGGGACTGACATGCCGCAGCACACGTTGCTCCAAGTCAGTCATCCCGCCGTGAGGATCGACCAATCGCCCATCACGACAATCCCGCGAGATGGCGTTGATCGTGAAATCGCGCCGAGCGGCCGCTTCCTCGATCGACAGCGAATGATCGACCTCAACGCGAAACCCTTTGTGACCGCGACCCTCTTTGCTGTCGCGTCGCGGCAACGAGAAATCGAGAAACTCACCGTCCGGCAGCCGCAACTTAATGACGCCGAACGAAACGCCCACTTCGTGAACTTCGCCAAAGCGTCCCAACACGTCCACCAATTCCGAGACGCTCAGGTGAAACACCTCGATGTCCACGTCCTTGCAGTCGATCCCCAACAACGAGTCGCGCACGCAACCACCCACCTCAAACGGATGACCGCCCGCAGCGACGATGGCCTCCAAAATGTGACGAAGGGAATTCATACGGCAGCAATCAACACTTTCGGCATGGCCTGCAAGTGACGACTCAGTCAAACAATCAGTCGGTCGTGAGGTTGCCGAGTATCGAAATCGCGAAATGACTTTGCAAATCTGTCCCGCCCCATTGAGTCGTGCCGTGAATCCTCGTAGGGGCGGGCCTGTCGTGGCCGAACGGGGCGTGACGGTTCCACTGGTTGACGTAGCGGGATTTTGGCCCGCAGCGCCCGGAGTGTCCTACGACGCTCACCACAAGCGTCGGGGACGGAAGTTCGCGGTCAAACTCCGGGGACGTGTGGTGACCAGTGGAAGGAGCGGTTCTTTCACCGGCTCCACACAGCCGATCGTCGGTCATTCGACAGGACTTTGAGCGTAGCACGGTTCGTGCTGCATCGTCACGCGACGACGGAAACCGGCGTCGGAGTAACGCCCATTTTCGTGAGCCTGAGACCGTGAGGCTCCAGACAAAGCGGAGTGGTAGCGAGCTGTCCGGTGGCTAACGTCTGCCGGTTCGCCGAGTCATCGGGAACCAACGATTGCTGACGACCGGTGGGTGACATGAAGAGCGGCACGGTCAGTGGCATGTCGTGATTGAGAAACGCGGAGAGCGTCACTCCAAGAAACAGCGTTCGTCGCGGATTTCGCATGATGCGAGTCGCTGCTTGCAGGATGTGGGCGACTCGCTCTGAAGAGCGAGTCGTCACGAACAGCACGACGAAGCGGCCGTGATCGAACGATGGCGTTGCGGATTGATGAAGGTCGTAACCGCGCAGCTTGCGTTCGATGGATTCGATGTCCTGCGGCGAGCGGATGCGTTCGGTGCCGTTGTCGAGTTCGACGACGAAGTTGAACGCTCGACCGCTGTGAGTGAAGAGTTGGAAGGCGCAGTCGGGAAAAAGAACCGAACCGGCGGCTTCCATGCGGACGGAATTCTCGCGAGCGAAGTATCGCACCTCGATTCCAAGTCGGTACGCGGCGACGAACGTCTGCACGAGAAAGTCGGCGAGACATTTTGTGTGGTGGTGATGGCCGAGCGAGATTTCCTCGAAGTAGCGTCGTGCCGGCAGGATGGCGTCGGAGCCGTGCAGCACGCGATATCCGTCGCGGGTCAGCTTCCAATAGCTCGGCGAACTGCCACGGCTGGCCGTGGCGTAGAACCACGAGGTCAACCACTGTTGCTGTTCCAGTTGTTGCAGCCGCTCACGCACTCGTCGTTCGGTCGTGAAGGGCAAGCAGAAGGATTGGCTCAGCTTCACGAGTTGTTGTGCTGTCAGCGGGCAGCGGTCGAGTGCCGCGAGGACTTCCAGGTCGCGGGGCGTGATCACACAGCGGAATGAAGAATTTGCCATGTCGTGTGATTGAGCGTACCTTGCCCCTCCTGTCTTCGCTTCCCCTTCGACTTGATGGCTCCCACGAGACATGGTTACGTGAACGTTGACAAACTGATCACGCAGGTCACGCCACAACAAGTGGCGGCGTTCTTTGGTGTGCCGTTTCCGGCGGACGCTTCGGGTGAAGTCCGCATTCCGTCGGTGTTCGCGGAGAAGGGAAAAGGCGAAAACTCCTACGGTGCTCTGACGATCAATCTCGACCAGCCGCAGAACCCAATTTATTGCCACGTCACCGGCACGCGCGGCAACCTGCTGACGCTGATTCACGGCTTCAAGCATCATCGCCCACCGGCGAGCGGAAAGTTGCGGGGCGACGAATTCAAAGAGGCCACTCGCATCTTGCAGCAAATTGTCGGCAAGGTGGAAGGCGTTCTGTCTGGCCAGCCGACGCCAGTGGTCGCGTTCCCAGCGCCCGTGTCATCGAAACCGCAAAACGCCGAACCGGTCGCTCGCAACAGTCCGTTGAAGGATTCTGAAAACGAACGTGCTCGCGCACTCGTAACGCTGCACGAGCAATTCGTCGTGGACGTGGCCGAGATGTCGCCGGGGGCTGCGGTGTATTTCCGCTCGCGGCCGTTTCTCACACCGGATGTCTGCCGGAAGTGGCGCATGGGCTATTTGCCGAACAGCGCGTCGAGCCTGCTTCGCGGCCGAGTCGTCTATGCCTACAGCAACCAACAGGATGACATTCTCTCGTACTTCGGCCGCGATCCGCAGTTTGAGCAGCATTGGCTCGAATGGGAGCAAGCTGGTCGTCCCGACGACAAGCGGCCGATGAAGCATCGCTTCGTGAAGGACTTTCATCGGGGCCAGGAACTCTACGGCCAGAACGGAACGGCCCGACTTCAAGAGCCGCATGTCCGCGAGTCATTGCAGAGCGTGGGGCTGGTCGTGGTCGAAGGCCCGAATGACGTGATTCGACTCGACACGCTCGGTGTCGCGGCCGTGGGACTCTGCTCGAACAAAGTGACCGACGAGCAGATCGAGAAACTCTGTCGCTTTGCGCGGAAGACGGCGAATGGGCGAATCGTCCTGCTCCCCGACAACGATCCCGAAGGCGAAGAGGGGTTCAAAGAACTCTTGTGGAGACTCAGCCAATGCGACGGCATCAAGGTGAAACTCGGCTGGTCGAACGCGATGTTCGGCGGTGCATTCGCAGGACGACAGCCGGAGTCGCTGACATTTGAAGAGTGTGATGTGATCCGCAAGCGCGCTGGCGAGTGATCGCCGCCTTGTGCGGTGACTGCTACGGCGATGGCGGCGAATAAAGGCGCGACACTCGCGCCGAAAAGCGGAGTGACTGTTTTGCGACGACACGCCGTCGGTCCTCCGACGTGGAGCAAAGCGGCGTGCCGTGTCTGGCCGAAAGTGGTCGGCCAGTGGTGTCGCCTCCGGCGTCAAGAGCAGGGTGCGGCACACCGTCGCGGAGGCCGCGACCCCACCACGGCGTAGCCGCCAGATCGGGACAGTCTTGTTCCGTCGGCGTGTCGCAACCGTGGTGGGGTCGCGGGCGATAGCCTCGCGACGGTGTGCCCTCATCGTGGTGTCGTTGTTGGCTTCGCCAAGCCCTCGCCGAGTCGGGTTCCACCCGCCGGCGCTCCCGCCGACAGTCCCGTCGGGCGCGGCGGACTCTGCAACCTCCGTGTCGGCGATGGCCGACGACTCGTTGAGGAGTGCTCATTGTCACCACTGAAGCGAGACTCAGCTTTCGTCGAACACTTTTCTCATCAGCACCGTGCTCTGCACGGCCTTTTGTTTGCAGATGTTTTGTAAACAATCTTTTGGCGTAGCTCGTCCAAGCGATGTTGTCCGCTAAACGCAGCGGATTCTCTGGCATCGAGCCAACAAGAAACCGTCCGCCAAGTCCACCAATGCGACTCGATAACCGTCTGCCGAGTCCACCAGCTCTAGCGGGAAAACCATCTGCGGAGTCCACCAGCAGACGACTCAGTTTGGTCTTTTGAGCGATTGCCCAAGACGGGTTGGCCCGTCACCGCCCCACTCAGGATTTTCCTTTCGGAAGCGATTCCGAAAATGCGTTCGCGTGAACTGGCGAGCTTGCTCCTGGCACTCGTTGGCGGAGCGGCCAGACTTCTGAAGATCATCAATCAGACGTGACATCACGCCATCAAATGCTTCGCGGGCCTCATCGCGAAGGTATTCCTCGAACGCATCGTCTTCCGATCGAAAAAACTGAGACTTGGAGTTCTGTTGATCCCGCTGTCGAGCAAGCTCCTGCTTGCGGAGTTCATGCCACCAATCGGGGGGCGTGCGGTGAGATGCCTTCGCGGCCTTCAAGTTGTCGATGAAATACGCCTGCGGGCTGTTCGTGAAGAAGCGTTCGCCCTGGCGTTCTCGCGCCGCGAGTGTGATGTCCGCCCACTGTTCGATCAGTCGTGGCGAGTATTGATGGATGACACGGGCGATCATGCGATCGTCCAAGCCGATGGACTTGAGCGGCTCATACTGCGGTGAGTCGGTCGGCTCAGCGAGTCGTTCGGCTCCTTGAGCGTCGAATCTCGGACCACGCACAAGCTGAAAGACGTATTGCCCCTTCGATCGCTTCCGAAAGAGGCGACGGGCATCGCTCACGCCCGCCGGAAGCAGAACGATTTCCGCCTTTCGCAATTGCTCGATGCAGCGAGCCACCTTCCAACGCAGTGGTGTGGTCTCCGTCGTGGCCGCAAAGCCGAGCACATCCACGGCGACGTGTCGCAGATTGAGTACGGGCGTCTCTTCGGCCCGCCAAAACAGCTTCTTGAGAAACAGATACAACCGCCGGGCGGCGGGACTGAGTTCTCGATACAGAGACAAGTCGAATCGCAAAGCACCCCCGGTCGCATGAGCGAGTTCAAAGAAGAGCGAGTCCCAAACAAATCTCCATGCGCGGCCTGAATCGTCGCCCAGCGGCAAACTGTAACTGAAGAATCCGAACGAAACGGCTCGATGCTCACCTCGAATTGGGTCGTAGAAAAAGTCATTCTGATAGCGGATGCCGGCGAGACGTTTGATGGCGGCACGGAAGTGCTCGAACTCACGGCCGCCCTTGTTGGTATCGTCCACGATGCCCAGCCGTCGCAGGCAGAAGTACGGCGTGGCCATGAACTCGGCACCCGGCTCCGGTTGCGATAGTGCGAGTGCGAGCAGTCCCCACAGATAGAGTTCATCGTGAGCCGAGAGGCCATCCAGTCCGCCGATACGAACCGTGGCCCTCTTCCGGTTCCGGTTTCGATCCGAAAAGAAATACGACGTCTCGAAAACGGAGTTCGGTTGCAGCGAGACTTCCGAGTCGAGCGGGCAGAGCGCGTGCTCGACGAGACTCAGTTGGGCATTCGCCGTGGAGAGTGAGCGATGTCTTTGTGGCCGAATCGGAAGACGGCGTCTCATTTCGATGACGAACGATACCACGATTGTCGCAAAGCGCTGATTGACGCAGAAAACAAATGATGCCCTGTTCGTGAAAGTTTCTCGGAGAAAGTTTCTTGACCAGCCAACGGAGTGCGTTGTTTGTCAATCGGGCAATCGTACAAGTTGTGATAGCCTCGCAATCGTGCCTGAGCCAATCGCGCGTCGAGCCACCGTCATCACGTCACTCAACCTCAAAGGCGGAGTGGGGAAGACGCACGCTTGCTGGCTGATCGCTGGCGTCTGCCAAGAGCAAAACCGCAAGTGCCTCGTGCTCGACCTCGACAAGCAAGGCAACATCTCAACGAGCTTGCTTCCGAACTTTGACGCCGGTGTCGGCACCGATGCGTTTTTCAATCCGGCGATTGATCCGAATCTCTCAACACTGATCCGCAAGACGGTGTTCTCGTGTCTCGACGTGATTCCCGGCAGTTTCGCACTCGAACACTACAACCTCACCGATCCCGCGCAATGGAAGTCGTCCGGCCTCGTGCTGTCACTGGTCGATCCACTCCGCGAGTTGTCCGCGTTCTACGATTACATTTTGCTGGACTGCCCGGCTGACATCTCGCTGATCACCTACGCGGCACTGTGTGCGTCGGATTTCCTGATGATCC
>JAYVQJ010000640.1:0-1705 GCA_043777235.1 Planctomycetia bacterium | reverse complement strand
GTGAAACTCTGCGGTGTCGCGGCAGTCGGTTTGAACGGATCGGTTTCTGTCGTGCCTTTCGACTTCCTGGCGGCGAGGCGGCGATACACGAACCGTGGCGCGTGGCTGCGGTGCTTTTGCGCGACGCGGTGGGCGAAGCGGAAGCTCGCGCATTCGTCGCGCGGCATTTGCCGGCGAGCGATCACGATCGGCTCTTCGCGATTGCTGCTTCTGAACGATTCTCGCCGAAATGCACGAGCATCGGCCGACTGTTTGATGCAGTCGCCGCGATGGTGTTGGGGATTTCGCGCAGCGACTTCGAGGGACAGCCGGCGATGTTGCTCGAAAGTCTGTGCGAGCCGCGCAGCAAAACGGCTGAGTTCGTGGAAACGGAACGGAACGGCGATCTGGATTGGCGACCGCTGATCCGTCGCGTCTGGAACGATCTCGCGCGTGATGTGCCACTGTCGATTGTTGCGGAAATGTTTCATCACAGTCTTGCGCGGTTCGTGGCCGCGACGGCGCGACGGCATTCTGAATTGCCGATCGTCTTGGCAGGTGGCGTGTTTCAGAATCGAGTGCTTGTAGAATCCCTCGTCGAGCAACTTGGTCCCGAAGCCGCGCGACTCGGACTTCCGGGACGCATTCCGCCGAACGATGGGGGCCTTGCCGCCGGTCAATTGGCGGTGGCAATGATGACTTTGAGGCGTCACTCATGAAGTGTCGTGGTAGACGATGAGCCGGAACGCGCTAGCGTCCGGTTCGGAATGTCAGTCGGCTCTCGAACCGGACGCTAGCGCGTTCCGGCTGATGGTGAGAAGAGCATCAGAGTTCAAGGAAGCAATCATGTGTTTGGCCGTGCCTGGAAAAGTCGTGAACTGGCTTGATCGCGAGCCGCTGTTCGCGCGGGCGGAGGTGGAGTTCGCCGGCGTGCGCCGCGTCTGTCACATGTCTTGCGTGCCGGAAGCGGAGATTGGCGAGTTCGTCATCGTCCATGCCGGAGTCGCCATCAGTCGAGTCGATGCCGACGAGGCGCAGCGAATTCTTGACGAGCTGCGCGGTCTTGACGAATCAAGCGAGGAGCCGTCGCCATGAAACTGGTCGATGAGTTTCGAGACCCGGAGTTGGCTCGGCGATTGTTGACCGACATTCGGCAACGAACGACTCGGCGTTGGGTGCTGATGGAAGTCTGCGGCGGGCAGACGCACAGCTTGCTGCGGAACGGCATCGACTTGGCGTTGGCTGATGTTGTGGAGTTGATTCACGGGCCGGGATGTCCGGTCTGCGTGACTCCGGCGGAAGACATTGATCTCGCGTGTCAGTTGGCCCAACGACCGGAAGTGATTCTCACCAGCTTTGGCGACATGCTGCGCGTGCCGGGAAACGCCGGCAGCTTGCTCGACGTGAAGACGCGCGGGGCGGATGTTCGGATGGTGTACTCGCCGCTCGATGCGGTCGCGCTCGCGCAGCGCGAGCCGCAACGGCAGGTCATCTTCTTCGCGGTTGGCTTCGAGACAACCGCTCCGACGACGGCGCTGGCCGTGCTACAGGCGGAACGACTGGGGCTGACGAATTTCAGTTTGCTGGTCTCGCATGTGCGCGTGCTGCCGGCGATGGAGTTGTTGATGCGAGCGTCCGACAACCGCGTGCAAGGTTTTCTCGCTGCCGGCCACGTTTGCACGGTGACGGGCTTCGCGGAGTACGACGGCTTCGTCCGCGAGTTCGG
>JAYVQJ010000639.1:0-6549 GCA_043777235.1 Planctomycetia bacterium | reverse complement strand
CGGCTAATTTTCGGAATGCGGATTATCGAGACAGCTTGCGTTTCATGGTGTCGTAAAGATTCTTGGCCGATCCCGCAGGACGGAATAGTTGCGGTTGCGAACTCGATTGCTCAGGCGTCGGCGTGGTGGCTGGTTCTGCGGTGGTTGCTTCGGTGTTGTAGGTCACTCGTGCGGGAGAGAGATTGAATTCCTCCTGCGATGTCACGCTCTGGCTGGTGTACTGCGGTCCTTGAGCTGCGGGGCGGCTTGGTTGTGAAGGTCTCCAGCGCCGAGCTTGCGGTGCGTCGGTCTCGACAGCGGGTGGCACTGGTATTGGACGAGGCTCGTTGGCCGGATCGGATTCGAACGATGGTTCCGAAGGCAACCGCAAACGTGGTTGGTCGGGATTCACGGGTTGTGGGAGTCGCTGTTGTGGAACTGACTGCTGCGGAATCGGGTAAGGCACATCGGCTTCACCTGGGACGTAAGTTTCGGTGCTGAGTTGATCCTCTTCGCGTTCGTGGTGCGGACGAGTTTGCGGAGCAGCTCGCCGCCACGGAAAGGATCGGAGTTCAAACGATCGAATGGATCGTGCGACTTGACAGCCCGTCAGTCCTGCCGCGGCGATCAGGCCGGTGGTCAGCACGGCGAGTGTCGTCGGTCGAAAGGACATGGCGTTGGCTTTCAGTCGCTCACGAATCCTTTCGTCGCTTGAGATTCCCAATCTTGCAGTGCCAAGAGAATCGGCAGCGCGGTTCGGAGAGAAGCAAGTGATTCGACTCGAATCGTTCCGAACGCTGTTCCTCGTAGCCGGACAATCTCGACGCGCCGAAATCGCCTGAGATCGGCATTGCGAGCATCCTCCGCCCTGTGCCGCGCCTGCTCGAATCACCGACGAATGCCATCCTGCCGCTCGTGCCGCGCAACGCCAACACACCTGCCGCGAGGATCAGTTCGATTGTGGCGATGAGAACCGATGATGATGCGGAGAACCGGGCGATGTTCCTGTCCCAGCATTCGCGAACACAGCATCGCTGACAGAATCCACACGACCGTCAGCGAGCGTCTTCCGCGAATCGTTGCGTTGCCCTGCGAGCTCGTCGAACGTCAGCCGATTCCACGCCATAGCTTCGGCAAGGGTCGTGTTCTCATTTTGTGTGGGTGGGTTTCACCGAAACCCGCTGCACCCGACGTCGGCGACGCCGGGCCACACAAAGGAGGACATGACCCTCTCCCGCGACCTGCGAAAACAAAATCAGCCCGGCTGTTCGAGAACAGACGGGCTGTGAAGTGCGACGATCAGTTCTTCTTTTCTTCTTTCTTCTCGTCGGCTTTCTTCTTGTCTTCGTCAGCCTTCTTCTTGTCTTCTTCCGCTTTCTTTTTGGCCTCTTCTTCGGCGTTCTTCTTGGCTTCCTCTTCGGCTTTCTTCTTTTCCTCTTCGACCTTCTTCTTGGCTTCTTCTTCCTTGGCCTTCACCTCGGCTTCGGCCTTGCGCACGGCTTCGATTTCGGCTCGCTTCTTGTCGAGAGCAATGTCCGGGACGAGTTGAGCGGTCGTGTTCGCGGCCTTGAACTTGGCTTGGCCTTCTTCGGTCACTTTCGTTTGCCAGACGTAAATTCGCTTGAGCTTCTTCAGTCCCGCGAGAGATTGGACGCCGGCATCGGTCACTTCGACACCGTAGAGGTTCAGGTATTCGAGGTTCTCCAGCGCGGCGAGGTTGGCCAGTCCGGCGTCGGTGATCTTGGTCCGTTCAAGGTGCAGGCGGACGAGGCTCTTGAGATCTTTGAGTTGTTCCAGTCCTTTGTCGGTGATTTCAGTCCCTCGCAGGTTCAGCGAGTAAATGATGTTGCCAAGCGGTTTGACAGACGCGACTTGCTCGTCGCCGATTTTGCCGTCCGCCAGATGGAAGGCGATGTCCAAGCGATTGTCGTTCTGAGCGACCTGCAAGACCGATCCGCCCGCTTTCTTGACGGCGGCGATCGCATCCAGTTCGGCTTGCGTCGGCTTGGGGGCTTCCTTGGGTTTGTCCTCGGCCAGCAACGTGCTCGACGAGATGGCGGCCAACAGCGTGAAGAACAAAGCAATGCGTCGCATGAGAATCTCCTCCGTTCACAACCAATGGAAATCGGGTCCGTGAGAACGTTCGGGATTCTATCAACCGCGTCGCCGAGGGCGAGCGATGCGGGGATTGTGGATGCGGTCGGCTCGTTTGCCGTACTGCGGGGATCGTAGGGTGTGGTTGAGTCATCGAGACCCACCACGAATGGCGGATTCCGGTGGGTCTCGATGACTCGACCGCACCCTACAGTTCCCGCACGACAACAAACTAACGAGGCTCCGCCTCAGACCATGAGCCGGCACGCGCTAGCGCAATGGCACTTACTTTACTAACCCGCAGCGTCAGCGAGGGCGATGACACGAGGCGTTTCCCTTTGTTTCCCTCGCTGACGCTGCGGGTTACTGGGGTAAAGTAAGTGCCATTGCGCGCTAGCGTCCGGTTCGAGAGTCCATTGACCTTCCGAACCAGACGCTAGCGCGTGCCGGCTCATCAAACGTGACACACCGTGTTTGAATTCCGTGGCTCAAGCAGGCTAGCCAGCCTTGGGATTGTGGACGCTAAGCGATCCACACTCACACCGTGGCGTTGTGCAGAAAGACTCGTTGCGTCGAGCGGCAGAGGTCCACGAGTTCGCACGCGGATTCCAGGATTTCCAATAGCTCGGCGTTTTCGGCGACGGCGGCTTCCAGACTGTTGGCGGAGTCGGCGATCTCGGTGATCCCGCTTTGCTGAGCAGTCGACTTGAGGTGATCGGCGAGTGATCGCAGTCGTTCGATGTCTTGATCGTCAATCGCGTTCACGAGATTCTCGATTTGGTTTCCGACATCGGCGGCCGCGTCGCGAGTGATCACTGTGGCGTGCAGCGCGGATTGACTGGAGGTCCGCAGGGAGACGATCTGAATGAGACTCTCGACCAGTACCGGATCAAATTGAGCTCCCGCGCACTTGCGGAGTTCGTCGCAGGCATGTGGCACCGTCATGGCCTTGCGGTAGACGCTGTCGTTGGTCATGGAATCGAACGCATTGGCAACGGCCAGAATTCGTGCTCCCAATGGAATGTCGAAACCCGTGGGTGCGCTCGGGCGATTCGCCGTGCCGCCGAAAAACGCTTCATGAGTTTCCAGAATCTGAGTGAGACGGACATTTCCAAACGAGGTCCGAACGATCTCCAGTCCGATTGTCGAATGATGCCGCATGAGATCCCATTCCTCGCGCGTCAGCGAACTCTGCTTCAACAGAACCGAATCGGGGACACCGATCTTTCCGATGTCGTGCAGGAGCGCCGCGATCTCTACGAGATAACAATCTCGCAGCGACATACGGGCTTCGCCCAGCATCACGCACAGATCGGCGACTCGGCGACAGTGAGCGGCCGTCGGTTGATGTCGGTAGGCCAGCGTCGAGAGCAATGCAGTGACGGCCCGGTAAGGGATCGTGTTGTCTGCGGTGTCCAACTTAGCGACCGGCATCGTCCGCGCGATCGGTTTGGCTTCGATGAGCAGATCATTCGGCAGCGACATCTCGTCCCAGCGGACGACCTGATTGCGGCCGTTGTGTTTGGCGGCGTACAGACACTTGTCGGCTTGGTCGAGCAAGTCCTGTGGTCCGGTGGCTCCCAAGGAAAGTGCGGAGACACCGACGCTCGCCGTGACGGAGAGATTGGAAAATCTGGCGGAGGCAACGGCACGCCGAAATCGCTCGCCGGAGATACTTGCGTCGGAGATATCCGTTTTGGGCATCAAGATGCAGAACTCTTCGCCACCGAAGCGGCAGACCAAGTCTCCAACACGCGCCGCGTTCCGCAACGCCGCGGCGACAACGCGCAGCACTTCGTCACCCGTCGAGTGACCGTGTGTGTCGTTGACGGCTTTGAAGAAGTCGATGTCGACCATGATGCAGGCGATTGGTTGGTGATAGCGTTCGGCGGATTTCCATTCCGTTTCAAACTGTTGGAAGAACGAGCGGCGGTTCAAACACTCAGTCAATGGATCGGTGGTTGCCAAACGTGTGAGTTCGGCGTTTTGTTGGCTGATCTCTTCCTTGGAAAGTCTGAGTTTGTCGAGCGTGACGTGCAGCTCTTTCTTCTTCTGTTCCAGAGGCGTGATGTCGTCAAAGCTAGTCAGAACTCCCTGGCATTTATTCTTCGCGCTAAACACCGGAGCCGCGTTGACCAGAAACGTGCGACGCAGTTCGGTGGTCACTTGCAGGTCGAGCAAGATGCCGGTCTTCGGAGTGGCCGATTGATACGCCTCGAGCCAGGGAAACTGCTTGAGCTTCTCGGTTCCCAGGCTGTCGTGATTGCGCCACGGGAGATCGCTCATGTTCTGGCCAATGAGTTTGTCAGGCTCCTGGCCAATGGTTTTGCTGAAGGCGATGTTCGCCAGCACGATCCGTTGTTTGTCGTCGAGGATCAGCAATCCCTCGGTCAACGTGTCCAAGGCGCTGCGAACTCGCGTGGGGATCACCTTCGACGGATTCAGTTGCCGCAGCGAGCGGCTCAGGAACAACAGGAATCCGAACGAGCCAATCACGCTCATGAAGACGACCAGACGGAGCAACGGCTCATGCAGCAGCCCTTCCCAACCGGAAAGACGGATTGGCACGAAGCGGACTTCGACGGTGCCCCACGACTGCTCACCGTTGGTGATCGGGACGAGCATCTGAGTTTCTGACGAAAGGTCGCCGGCGGCAGCGTGCCAGTTGGGAGCATGCTCGCCAATTTCAAATTCGAGTTCGCCGGAGGTTCGGCGGACGGCGATCGAGAGAATGTCCGAGTTGCGGCGTTTGATGGCTTCGAGTCCCGCCTTCATCGCCGTCACGTCGCTGCGGATGGCCAGCAGCGAATGACCGATGGCGATTGACTCACACAACTCGGCGCGGCCCTTCATCAGTGCGTTGCGCGTGTCGGGGATCAAGCCCAGAGTGGCCGCCAACAACAATCCGCTGATCGTCAGGCTGACGAGCGAAAACGTGAGTCGAATTGTCATGGGGATCGGTCGCATTCGGTCAACCTGGCTGCGGGGAGTGCACGCATCAAATCTGTTCTTGGCCGGAACCTTCAACGAGTGAGGCCAACGATTCCTTGTCTTCTTCGTCATCGCGTCCCAAGGCATAGGTATCGAGAATCGGCAGAGGATCGATCAGCGTCCAAGCCGGTAAGGCCGAGACCATGCTGGCAATCAGCGTGCCGCCTCGCAGCAGCCACAGCACATAGCCCACGGTCAGCGAACTACCGACAGCGGCGGTCGTCCGGACGACCAACTTCAACGACTGCAAGTTCGTCTGCACGTCCTGCTCGAAGTCACGTTTCAGGTCATCCAGCTTGGTCCAAATGACTCCGCTGTCGTCGAACGTCGAGATCAGAGCCCGATCCATCGCGGCGATCGAATTGAACGTGTTCACGGCAATTTCGCTCGCCGACAACCCGGCCAAGCGAGTGCGATCACCTCGCGAATGAGTCAGAAACTTCCAAACGCTCTCCTCGGTGCCTGCCGGATTGAACGTGGGAGTCGGTACGACAGTCGAGATGGTCGTTGTCGTACTCGAAGCAGGGGGCGTGCTGCTGTTACCAATACTTGCGATCGGAATGCTGCCGGGCACGATGTTCGGAACCGGACGGGGTGTCACACCGCCGCCACCGCCAGAATTTGTGTTTCCGCCACCGCTGGTGCCAGATCCCAAATCACTGGTGCCGCCACCACCAATCGCTTGAATCACCTTCAGATTCACGGTCGCGAGATTGCCCGCCGAAGTGCCATCGTGGATTTGGTAGGTGAAAGAATCGGCTCCAAGGAATGCCCCGGTGGGCGTGTAGGTGAAGCTGCCGTTGGCGTTGAGCGTCAACGAACCGTGAGTCGGACCCGTCACCAGGGCCACGGTCAGCAGATCATGATCGACGTCGCTGTCGTTCGCGATGACCCCCGGAACAGCAACGGTCAGTGCCCCCGTTTGCTTGACCGAGTAGCTGTCATCGTGAGCAATCGGCAAGTCGTTGACGGGAGTCACAACGATTGCGATCACATCGTTGTCGAGTTGTTCTCCACCAGAACCGGAATTTCCGAAATCGCGAGTCTGAATCGACAGCGTCTCGTTGCCGTTGAAATTCGCATCCGGTTGATAAGTCAAACCGGCCAGAGCGGCATTTACGTCAGCGACGGTCCCCACGAGGATCATGTCGCGGTCGTTGACGCCGTCCCCCAAACCGAAGCTCAGATTTGCCGTCGAGCCGAGTGTCAGCGTGCCGTTGGTCACGGTCAGCCGTACTCCCAGCAAGCCACTGCCAACATCGACATCGCTGACCGAGATCGCATTGCCGTTGGCCGCGCTGAAGACGAGCGGAGTGTCCTCCGCAACCGTTTGTGTTCCCGGCACGCCGTTCACCGGCGCGTCGTTGACGCTGGTGACATTGATGTTCATCGCGTTGGGAGTGGGATCGAGATCGACTCCGCCGTTGGCGGTGCCGCCGTTGTCCTGCACTTGGAAGGTGAAGCTGGCATAGTTCAACCCATTGG